>NZ_JACUZZ010000034.1:0-67693 GCF_014851595.1 Rhizobium sp. RHZ01 | reverse complement strand
GCTGCGGTCTGGATGTCGTCATAAACACTCATCGCCCGACCTCGTCGTCCTCAGCATATTGTTCGACCACGCGTTCCATGTCGGCGAACAAGGCGTCGGACATGGTGTCGATCGACCCGATCGCTCGGGCATCGGCGCCCTTCATGAGCCGCTCGTAGTCGTTTATGTTCAAGATTTGCAAGTTTTCGTGACGACAGCAACTGTCAATTTCGCTGGAAAAAGCGATAGGGCAAGGAAGAGCCTCAACCCCAAATGAAGCCAATTTTCTTTAGCCGCTTCTGGTCGAACGTTTCCATGCCCTCGCAATAGTCGACGCCGCCATGGCTGCGATAGAACTGCGCGCCGGTCTCATTCTCCTCGAGGCACCAGACGACCAATCCGTTGCAGCCAAGCGACTTCAGGAGCCGCCGTGCTTCGCCGAACAGCATGTGGCCGAGGCCAATGCCCTGGTACTCCGGCCGAAGATAGAGTTCGTAGATCTCGCCCTCTTGGGGCAGGGCGCGGGCGCGATTGAGGCCGAGCGTTGCGTAGCCTGCGACAGTGCCGGCCACGTCGAGAACGAGAAGCGTTGCCGGCCCGCGGGTGGCCTTGCGCCACCAGTTCTCGCCGCGACGCTCGATCATCTGCCGCAACGCACGATGCGGAATGATCCCCGCATAGGTGTGCTGCCACGCAAGCCGATGCACTTCCGATATGGCTCGGGAATCGTGCGGTTCGGCCCGCCGAACATCGATCGACAACGTCTTCATAACGCGTACTCTGGTCCCATTGTCGGCAATTAACCATATGCGCCCGGCGCATTCAGGTTGTTTGCCCACAGGCTAAACATGTGGACGACAGCTGAAATTTAACGCTTTTTTAACTATTGCGACAAGCGAGATTCGGCAGACTGCACAAATAAAAAACCCCGGCGCAATGGCCGGGGTGAAGGCTGAAAGACTTCAGTCGCTTAGGCGGACTTCGCCTTGGCGAAGCGCTTGCGGTCGTTGGCGTCGAGATACATCTTGCGCAGGCGGATCGACTTCGGCGTCACTTCCATCAGCTCGTCGTCCTGGATCCAGGAGAGAGCGCGGTCGAGCGTCATGCGGATCGGCGGCGTCAGCTTGACGGCTTCATCCTTGCCGGCGGCGCGGATGTTGGTCAGCTGCTTGCCCTTGAGGACGTTGACCTCGAGGTCGTTGTCTCTGCTGTGGATGCCGATGATCATGCCCATGTAGACCTTTTCGCCGGGCTCGATCATCATCGGGCCGCGATCTTCCAGGTTGAACATGGCGTATGCAACGGCTTCGCCCGGAGCGTTGGCCAGGAGAACGCCGTTCGTGCGGCCGCCGATTTCACCCTTGTAAGGCTGGTAGTCCTTGAACAGGCGGTTCATCACGGCAGTGCCGCGCGTATCCGTCAGGAGTTCCGACTGGTAGCCGATCAGGCCGCGGGTCGGCGCGTTGAAGACCAGGCGAACGCGGTTGCCGCCCGAAGGACGCAGCTCGGTCATCTCGGCCTTGCGCTCGGACATCTTCTGCACGACGACGCCGGAATGCTCTTCATCGACGTCGATGACGACTTCCTCGATCGGCTCCATCAGCTGGTCGTTCTCGTCGCGGTGCATGACGACGCGCGGACGCGACACGGCGAGCTCGAAGCCTTCGCGGCGCATGGTTTCGATCAGAACGGCGAGCTGCAATTCGCCGCGGCCGGAGACGTAGAACGAATCCTTGCCTTCGGCTTCTTCGATCTTCAGCGCGACGTTGCCTTCTGCTTCCTTGAACAGGCGGTCGCGGATGACGCGCGAGGTGACCTTGTCACCTTCGGTGCCGGCGAGCGGGCTGTCGTTGACGATGAAGGACATGGTGACGGTCGGCGGATCGATCGGCTGCGCGGTCAGCGCCTCGGTGATCGCGGGATCACAGAAGGTGTCGGCAACCGTGCCCTTGGAGAGGCCGGCGATCGCGACGATGTCGCCTGCATGCGCTTCATCGATCGAGGTGCGCTCGATGCCGCGGAAGGCGAGAATCTTGGAGATACGACCGGATTCGATCAGCTTGCCATCCTGGCCGAGAACCTTGACAGCCTGGTTCGGCTTGATCGAGCCGGAATTGATGCGGCCGGTGATGATGCGGCCGAGGAAGGGGTTGGCTTCGAGGATCGTGCCGATCATCGTGAACGGGCCTTCGGCAACCGTCGGCTCCGGAACGTGGTTGAGCACGAGGTCGAGCAGCGGTGCCAGACCCTGGTCCTTCGGGCCTTCAGGATTGACGTTCATCCAGCCATCGCGACCCGAACCGTAGAGGATCGGGAAGTCGAGCTGTTCGTCGGTCGCGTCGAGGCTAGCGAAGAGGTCGAATACTTCGTTGATGACTTCTTCATGGCGGCCATCGGGACGGTCGATCTTGTTGATCGCAACGATCGGACGGAGGCCGACCTTCAGCGCCTTGGAGACGACGAACTTGGTCTGCGGCATCGGGCCTTCGGAGGAGTCGACCAGAACGATCGCGCCGTCCACCATCGAGAGAATACGCTCGACTTCACCACCAAAGTCGGCGTGGCCGGGGGTGTCGACGATGTTGATGCGAACGCCCTTCCACTCGACCGATGTCGCCTTGGCAAGGATCGTGATGCCGCGTTCCTTTTCCAGGTCGTTCGAGTCCATGACGCGTTCTGCAACGCGCTGGTTCTCGCGGAACGAGCCGGACTGTTTCAGGAGTTCGTCAACCAGTGTCGTCTTGCCATGGTCAACGTGCGCGATAATCGCGATGTTGCGAAGTGCCATATGTCTATATCTCTGAAGCTGGGGCGCCGCGCTGGGAGAAGGCGCCAATTTCATTTGGGCGGCTCATACAGTGTTTTTCGCGTTTGCGAAAGGGGGGAGGCCGGATTGCCTGCCATGCATGGACGTCAACTCGATATCTGCGGATCGAGCGTCGTCCGCCACAGCTCGGTATCGTTCCGATCCATCAGCCTCACGGTCAGTTGCTCGGTCTGCCCGTCGATGTCGACAAGCCCGAAGAACTGCATGCCTGCCGACGGCGGCAGGTTCTGCTCCGCACCGCCGGGTGCGGCTTTCATGAACTTCACCTCCGGTCCGAAAGTCATGTCGAGTTCCTGCGGCCCATAGGTTCCGGAATGCAGCGGACCCGCAACGAACTCCCAGAATGGCAGGAACTCGCGGAACTTGGCCTTACCGGGATCGTAATAGTGTACAGCCGTGTAGTGCACGTCGGCTGTCAGCCAGATCATGTTCGCTATGCCGGCATCGCGGATGAAGCGCAGCAGATCGGCGAACTCCAGCTCGCGGCCAAGCGGGGCGCCATTGTCGCCGTTGGAGATCGACTCGCTGCCCGTCCGGTGGCCGTAATCGTCCCAGATCACCAGCCCGATCGGCAGATCGCAGGCGATCACCTTCCAGGTCGCGGTCGAGCGCACCAGTTCCCGCTTCAGCCACGCCAGCTGGCGCTCGCCCAAAAGCCGCGACTCCGGCGTCGACTCGGCATCGAGCCCATGACTGTTCGGGCCGCGATAGGAGCGCAGGTCGATGAAGAAGACATCGAGCAGCGGACCGTAAGACACCTTGCGGTAGATCCGACCGGGCTCATCGGCCACGTAACGGATCGGCGTCATCTCGTGGAAGGCACGGCTTGCGCGGGCAGCAAGCGTGGCGATCGATTTTTCCTTGTAGCGATCATCATCACGGAGGTCGGTCGAGGGCGACCAGTTGTTCAGCACCTCGTGATCGTCCCATTGGTAGAAGACAGGGCAGACCGCATTGAACGCCTTCACGTGCTCGTCGAGCAGATTATAGGTCCACTGGCCGCGAAACTGGTCGAGCGTCTGCGCGATGTCGCGCTTTGCCTCGGTGACGACGCGGTTTTTCCAAACGCCGCCATCTCGCAGCCTGACCTCGTCCGTGATCGGATTGTCGGCGTAAATAGTGTCGCCCGAATGGATCATGAAATCCGGGCGATGGTAGGCGATCGTCGAATAGGTGCGCATCCCCTCCTCGTCGATGCCCCAGCCCTGGCCGGCCGTATCCCCAGACCACGCGAAGCGGATGCTGCGCTTGCCCGCCGGCGCCGTGCGAAACTGTCCATGGATGGGTTCCGACAGGTCGTTGAGGTCCTGCAGGTTGGCCGCACGAAAGCGATAGAAGATCTCTTGATCATCAGGGAGATTCTGGAGCAGCAGCTTTCCCGCAAGATTGGTGCCCGGTGTCACGTCTATGGGCGCGACGCGCACCGCGTTGGCGAACCGGTCGCTCGTCGAATACTCGACATGCAGTCGTGCCGGCCGGTTCACCTGCGCCCAGACCATACCCGAATTCGCATCGACATCGCCGGATTGCACGCCTGCTGTAAAGACCGGGCGACTTGACGAGCCGCGCGCATAGTAGGGCATCGCCAGCCCCGCCAGTGCAAATCCGCCAACGGCGCCCATGGATGAGAGGAAGCGTCGGCGGGTTGTTTCAGTCAATGTCATGCCAAGGTCTATCCGGCTAACGGGAGGGCCGAACCTATGGCGGCTGTCATGTCATGCGTTTGAAGGCGGCATGACGGTTTTTCGAAACTTCAGCGACAGTTTTGCTACGAGGCGTCGCCGGTGAGGCGCTATTCCGCCACCAAACCACTGCGGCGAAGCAGCGTCAGCAGCAGAAGCGGCAAGAGCGTCGTGATGAGGATAGCGATGAAGGCCATCGCCATGCCGAGCCCGATCGATCCCTGTTCGAACTGGCGCCAGATGAAGGTGGCGATCGTCTGCATGCCGACAGGCGCCACGACAACCGAGGCCACCAGTTCGCGCGAGGCGAGCGCAAAGACCAATAGCATCGCCGAAGCAAGGCTCGGGAAGACGAGCGGCAGGAGGATGCGGCGAAAGGCGGTTACCCCGCTTGCGCCGAAGACCCGGGCCGCCGCTTCCAGGCTATCCCCGATCTGCTGGAAGGCCGCGGTCGTATAGCGCACCGGCTGCGGCAGCAGTATGCAGCAATAGGCGAGCAGCAGGATGAATGCCGTGTTGTAGGGGGTCGCCGGCAGCCATGGCATGTTCCAGGCAAGGATCAGCCCGACGGCAACGACGATGCCCGGCAGCGCATTCGGCAGGATCGTCATCGTGTCGATCGCCACGCGTCCGCGGATCTTCGTCTTGACGACCGTATAGGCGGCCAGCACGCCGATGAGCCCGGTAATCAAGGCCGTGCCGATGCCAAGCGAGAAGCTGTTGGCGAGCGCCCCCAGAGCGCCGGCAATGTTGTTGAAGACCGACAGGAAGTTTTCGGCGCTGATGTTGTCGAGCGCCAGACCACCGGAAATCGTCCGCGACAGCGCCGTGAGCAGGATCGATAGCAGTGGCACGCCCGTTGCCAGGAAGGCAACCACGGCAAAGGCGATCATCACGGGAACCTTCATCGCCCCAAGCGGTCGCTTGTCCTTGGCAGCAGGTTTGCCGCCCACCGTTTGATAGGAGCGTCGGGCGAGGATCCATCGCTGCAGCAGGAATGTCAGCAGAGACATGACGACGAGCAGGATCGACAGGATCGCCGCTCCCGGCAGATCGATCGGCCAATCCGAGATCCGCAGGTCGATACCGGTGACCAGCACCTGGAAGCCGGCACGACGACCAAGGGCAGCGGGCATACCGTATTCCTCGATCGCCGCGGCAAAGACCAGCATCAGGCTGGCAACGAGCCCGGGCGCCGACAGCGGCAGCGTGATCCGAAAGAAGGCGCGCGCCGGCGACGCGCCAAAGACGCGGCCGACATCCGCATAACGCGCACCAACAGCCTCAACCGTGCGCGACACGGCGAAATAGACCACCGGAAAGGTATTGAAGGCCATGACCATGGTCATGCCGAAGAGCGAGAAGAGGAAGGGCGCGAGGTTAAATCCCGCGATCTGCTGAAGATAGCCGCGCGGCTGCAGCGCCATGATCCAGCCAAGCGTCGCGATGTAGGGCGGGATCATGAATGGGACGAGCAGGAGCACATCCCACAGCGGTGCAAGCGGAATGCGGTAGAGTGCCCGAAACACGCCGAGCGGCACCGCCACCAGCGCCGAGGCCAGCACCACGCAACTGCCGAGCAGAATGGTGTTCCCGGCCATGTCGATCAGCGCGCTATCGAAAAGCGTCGCAGCAAGCGAGGAGAAAGGGCCCGCGAACGAGCCCTGTCCGATGTTGGGGAAGATGCCCTGAAGCACAACGGCGATGAATGGAACGGCGACGACAACGGTCAAGCCCGCGATCGCCAGCCAGGCGGCCGGCGCAGCACCGCTACTATCGTTCGTCCTCATCGCCCTGCCCTTATTTGCCGCCGAACGTGTCGGTGACCTGCTTCAGCGTTTCCTTCCGCTTGCCGTAAACGGCAGCAGTGTCGTACTTCAGCAGCTTCAGATCGCTGATCAGCGGACGGTTTGCCGGAATGTCGGTACGAGCCGGCATCAGCATCTGGTCGGCAACGAGAGTCTGGCCTTCGTCGGATAGCATGTAGTCGATGAACTTCTTCGCCTCGTCCTGGTTTTTCGACCAGTTGAGGATCATCGCCGGACGCGGCGCGATGACGGTGCCGGATTCCGGGAAGATCACATCGATGGCCTCGCCCTTTTCCTTGGCGTTGAGCGTGATGTAATCGACGGCGCCGAAGACAGCGGCCTTGGCACCCTGCAGAACCGGGTTCAGAGCCTCGGCATTGGCGCCGGCGATGATCGCGCCATTATCCTTCAGATCCTTGAAGAGCTTGAAGTCGTCCTGGCCGGCCAGTGCCGCCGTCAGCTCGAAGGACGAGCCGGATTGCGCCGGATCCGGAATATTGACGAGGTCCTTGTATTCGGGCTTCGTCAGGTCGGCCCACTCGGCGGGCTTCGGCGTGCCGCTCTTGGTGTTCCAGGCGATGCCGAGCGCCGAGATGCCCTGGGCAACGGCCGTGTCGGTCTTCAGGAAATCAGGAACCCTGGCGGCGTTCGGGCTGCTGTAGGACACGAGCCAGCCGCGCTTGGCGAAGTCGGTTGCCGTATCCCAGGAAGCCGAAATGAGAACGTCGACCACAGGGTTCGAGGCTTCTGCTTCGATACGGGCCATGACCTTGCCGGTCGTTGCCTGGAAGACATTGACCTTGACCCCAGTCTGTTTGGTGAAGCCGGCCGACAGCTTGTCGATCAGCCCCTGCGGACCGGCGGTATAGACCGTGATGTCGGCGTGGGCGACGCCCGCCATCAACGTTACGGCGAGAACGCCGAAAGTGATGCTCTTCAACGACTTAAGCATGCTCCAAATTCTCCTCTTTGGACAAATGAATTTCTTTGCCGAACCAGCGGATCTGGCCGGGATCGATCGACAGACCGATGCCCTCGCCGGGCCGCAGCTTGGCGCGGCTCAAAACCTGCAATTCGATCTTTTCGGCGCCGACCAGCGAGACGGTCGCCAGATGACCATCCCCGCGGAACTGCGAACGCAGCACCGTTGCGGCAAGTGTGCCTGGCAGGATCTCGCCCGCGCTGATCGATCCGGTGGGGATGAGGACGCGAACGGCGCAATCGACACCATCGACGCCGCGCAGCAATGCAAGGCCGCTACCTTTGAAGAACCAGTGTTCGTCGCGGTATTCGAGTTCGGCGACACCGCCGAGGCGCAGGAAGTCGGCCACCTCGGGCGTTGCGGGCTTCTCGATCAGCTCGTCGGGCGATGCCAGCTGCTCGATCAGCCCGCCACGCATGACGGCAACATCATCCGCCAGCGTCAGCGCCTCGCTATGATCGTGCGTGACGTAGATTGCCGTCAGGCCGAGCGTCGCGATCAGCTCGGCAAGTTCGCCGACCATGTTTTCACGCAGTTCGCGATCGAGATTGGACAGGGGTTCGTCGAAGAGAATGAGCTGCGGTTCGGCAACGATCGCTCGCGCGATCGCGACACGCTGTTGCTGGCCGCCGGAAAGATCGCTCGGCCGGCGGTCGGCATAAGCACCGAGACCGACGCGTTCGAGCGCCCGCATCGTCCGCGACTGCCGTTCGGATTTACCGACGCCGCGCATTTCGAGCGGAAAGGAGACGTTGCCGCCAACGGTCATGTTCGGCCAGAGCGCATAGTCCTGAAATACCATGCCGAGGTTGCGCTTTTCCGGCGGCGAGAAGGCGCCAGTTGCGGCATCGGCAACGGTGCGTCCGGTAATCGCGATCGAACCTTTCGTAGGCGCGAGCAGTCCGGCGACGAGCCTCAGAAGAGTGGTCTTTCCGCAACCGGACGGCCCAAGCAGCGCCAGCGTCTTGCCCTTGGAAAGCGAGATATCAATGCCCTTCAGAACGGGGGTCGCCCCATAGTGCAATTCCACGCCGGCCGTCGAAACGGCCGCATTGGTCTCTGAAGGTTGAGGGGTCATGAAAAAACCGGCATCGGTTGAAAATCGATGCCGGTTGCTTATTAACCTTCAATGACAGTCATGTGACGAAGCGGCAAGAAGCCGTCTTCCATCAATACTTTAGCCGTCGCGTATCGATGACGCGCAATACCTGCCGCCTCAGGCGTCGCTGCCCGACAGTTCTTCAAAGGTCGCAAGACCCTTCTTCACCAGCATGGCATCCGGGCTTGGCAGCTTGCCGCGGAAACCCTTGTAGGCATCCTCAGGATCGATCGCGCCACCGACGGAATAGATGTTGTCCTTGAGCTTGGCCGCCATCTCGCGATTGAACGCGTCGCCGGTTTCCTCGAAGGCGGCAAAGGCATCCGCATCGAGCACTTCGGACCACATGTAGGAATAGTAGCCGGCTGAATAGCCGCCCGAGAAGATGTGCTGGAAGTGCGGCGAGGCATGCCGCATGACGATCGACTTCGGCATGCCGAGCTCCGACAAGACCTCCGTCTGCACGACCATCGGATCCTCCACCTTGTCGCGGGTGTGGAACGCCATGTCGACAAGCGCAGACGAGGTGAACTCGACCGTATTGAAGCCGGAATTGAAGGTGCGCGCGGCCAGAACCTTGTCGAGCAGGGCCTGCGGCATCGGCTCGCCGGTTTCGAAATGCACGGCATATTGCTTCAGGATCGCGGGCACCGTCAGCCAGTGCTCGTAAAGCTGCGACGGCAGCTCGACGAAATCGCGCGAGACGCCCGTGCCCGAAACCGAGGGGTAGGTGACGTTCGACAGCATCCCGTGCAGCGCATGGCCGAACTCGTGGAACAGCGTGCGCGCGTCGTCGAGCGACAGCAGTGCCGGCTTGCCTTCGGCGGGCTTGGCGAAATTGCAGACATTGTAGATGATCGGCAGTTCGCCGTTGCGGCCGTTCTTCAGCGGCAGCTTGTGCTGTGATTGGAAGGAACTCATCCAGGCGCCCGAGCGCTTCGAGCTGCGGGCAAAGTAATCGCCGAGGAAGAGCGCGACCAGCCTGTCTTCGCGATCGCGGATCTCGAACACGCGCACATCGGGATGGTACGCCGGAACACCTTTCTTCTCGACGGCGCGAATGCCGAACAGCCGGCCGGCGACGTCGAAGCAGGCGTCGATGATCTTCTCGAGCTGCAGATAGGGCTTCAGCTCGGCCTCGGAGAAATTGAACCGCTGCGCCCGGATCTTCTCGGCATAGTGCCGCCAGTCCCAGGGCATGACGTCGTGGTTCTTGCCTTCGTCCGCGATAAGCTTGGCGATATCGGCTTCTTCCTCGCCGGCACGCTTGACCGCCTTTGCCCATACCTCCCGAAGCAGGTGGTTCACGGCGTCGGGTGTCTTCGCCATCGTGTTGTCGAGCTTCAGTTCCGCGAAGTTGCCGTAACCGAGCAGCTTTGCCACTTCGTCGCGAAGCGCAAGCGTGTCACGGATAATGCCGCGATTGTCAGTCGCGCCATCGTTTTCGCCGCGCGCAACCCAGGCCTTGAACGCCTGTTCCCGCAGATCCCGCCGCTCAGAGAAGGTGAGAAACGGTTCGATGATCGAGCGCGACAGGGTGACGGCGAATTTGCCGTCTTCGCCGCGCTCGCGCGCAGCCGCCGCCATCGCATCCTTCAGAAATTCCGGAATACCGTCGAGGTCCGCGCCGTCGGCCAGGATCAGCGCCCAGCTCTTCTCGTCGGCAAGCACGTTCTGACCGAACTGCGTACCGAGGCCGGCAAGCTTCTCGTTCATGCCCGCGAGCTTCTCCTGCTCGGGCTTCGGCAGTTTCGCGCCCGATTTGACGAAGCCCTTCCAGTGGCGCTCCAGCACGCGCGTCTGCTCCAGCGTCAGGCCAAGGCTTTCGCGCGCTTCCCACAAGGCATCAATACGGGCAAACAACGCCGCATTCATGCCGATCTTGGAATAGTGGCGCGACATCTTCGGCGAAATGTCCCGCTCCAGCGCCTGGATCGTATCGTTGGTATGGGCGCCCGCGCGGTTCCAGAACAGTGCCGACACCCGCGACAGCGCGTCGCCGGCGGTCTCAAGAGCAACGACGGTATTCTCGAATGTCGGCGCCTCGGGGTTATCAGCGATCGCGTCGATCTCTTTCTCATGCGCGGCAAGTGCTGCGTCGAATGCCGGCGCGAAGTCGCCGTCATTGAGAGCATCGAAGCGCGGCAGGCCGTGGAGACCGTTCCATTCGACAAGCGCCGGGTTGAATTCTGATGTGGAAGGCATGCGGAGATCCTCTGTGGCAGGCAACTGAACAGGCAATATAGGGAGGCACGTTCGCAATTGGTATTGCCGATCGGACGCACGTCCCGCGCCCGACTGCGAAAAGTTCACGGCAAGAGAATCAACCAATCGCTAGGGATTGAAGCAATCCACGCGCGATCTCAGGCCTTCCGCCAACCGAGTAGGCCCGGCGTCGCATGCCAGAGTGCCTGCACGGCAAAACCCATGAACAGCACGCCGGAGCAACGGACGATCAGCCGCTCGTGCGAGCGATAGAAACGCCGCACCGTGCCCGCGCCGATAATCGTGACCAGGATCATGTCGGCAACAATGAAGCCCAGGAACGAAACGGCGAGCAGGAGCGGCAACGTATGAAACTGCAATGCGCTCGCCGAGCCAGCAACAAGGGCAGTAAACGTCGCGAGCGCGACCGGATATCCCTTCGGGTTCGTGACACCGAAGATCAAGCCGCGGCGGAACGGGCGCTCGACGACCATCAAGGCCTGTCCCTCTCCCTTCGGTTTCGCCCGAACCGCATTCCAGCCGATCCAGGCAAGGTAGAAACCACAAAGAAGACCGAGCGCGTCGAAGACGAAGGTACCGATCGTCCTCGCCCCGATGATCGCGATCAGCGCCAGCGATGCCCACAGCAGATCGCCGACCAAATGCCCGCCGACGAACATTGCGCCGGCACGGCGGCCCTGCCCGGCGCCGATACCAAGCAGCGCAAGGAAGGCAGGCCCTGGAATAAGCACGTAGAGGAGAGCTGCCAGAAAGGCGCCCGCGAGCAAGGATTGCGTCATCGAGAAACTCCGGAAAGGACCGTCGCAGCTTATGCGCCAATCGAAGGGCGTCAAGCCATGATGGCAATCCATGAGATTTTTGAATTGCCGGATCACGCCGCTTCCGACAGAAGAAAGTGCCGCCTCGCGCGGATCGCGCACGTTACCAGAGATCGAGTATCCCCATGCCCCCATTCCGGATGAGCGAACGGCGAACGAGCATGCTCGGCGCGCTTCTCGCAACCATCGGCCCGATCTCGATGTCGATCTACACGCCGGCTATGCCGGAACTCGTCCATGCGTTCCAAACCTCGGACTCGGCGATCAAGATGACGCTCTCCGTCTATTTCGCCGGCTTCTCGGTGGCACAGCTCCTTGCCGGTCCACTCTCGGACGCCTTCGGCCGCCGCACCGCGACACTCCTCTTCATCGGCATCTATGTCGTCGGAAGCCTGCTTGCCGCCTTTGCGCCCGGCATCGAGTGGTTGCTCGCCGGCCGCCTGATACAGGGCGTCGGCGCTTCCGTCGGGATTACGGTGGCGCGCGCCATCGTGCGCGACCAGTTCACCGGGACCGAAGCCTCCCGCATCATGAACCTCATCGGCATCATGATTGCCATCGGACCGGCCGCCGCACCAACGATCGGCGGATTGGCACTCGCTGCCTTCGGCTGGCAGTCGGTCTTCTTCCTGCTGATCGGCTTCGGACTCCTGATCTGTTTTGGAGTGATCGTCTTCATGTTCGAGACGAGCGTGCCGGATCCACGCCGCGCGCTCCCGGTTCCGCTGCTTCGCGCCTACCTGGAGCTTGCGCGCGAAACTCGCTTCGTCTCCGCCTCGCTCGTCCTCGGCGGCTCGATCGGCGCACTCTATGCGCAGGCGACGCTCCTCCCATTCATCCTGATCAAGGTCGTCGGCCTGTCACCGACAGCCTTCGGCTTGGGAATGCTGATGCAGTCGGGTTCCTACTTCTTGGGCTCCGTCTGCCTGCGTTACGCGGCGCCACGCTTGGGCGGCGACGGTTCCGTGCGTGTCGGGCTTGGCCTGCTCGGCTTCGCCGGCATCATGATCGCGCTGTCAGTCCATTTCGTCACGCCATCCTATCTTTCGATCATGGGGCCAATCGCGTTCCTGGCCTTCGGACTGGCGTTCCTGACGCCGCATATGACGACCTCGGGCCTCTACCCCTTCCCGCATATCGCCGGCTCGGCATCCGCGATGATGGGCTTCATCCAGATGGGTGGCGGCTTTGCCGGCGGCGTCGCCGGTTCACTGATCGGCATGCCGCTTCTCGCCTTCGGAACGGTCATCCCGATCATGGCGCTGATTTCGATCATCAGCTACGTCTGGTTCGTTCGCGCGTCGCGGCACGCAGCAAAGCTCCCTCACGCCACGTCGTGCGAATGAAAAGTGTCCGTACGACGGGCCCTCAGACTGATGAGGACGTGTTCCTTTTTGCGGAACGATCGTTTTATCCGTCATGCCGGCCTTGAGCCGGCATCCAGCGGCACCGCGTCTGCGGTGCGAAAGGTCTGTTGCGCGCAAAGACTTGCGCGTGCTGCACCCCGGCTCGTCGGCCGGGGTGACGACGGGTGGGGCATAAGGCTTTGTCAACAAGCGGAAGGCCCGCACGAGGCGGGCCTTCGATCTCGTGCAAGCTGCTCGCGATTACTTCGAGAGATTGCGCTTGGCGAGCGTGCGCAGGCGCAGCGCGTTGAGCTTGATGAAGCCGGCTGCATCCTTCTGGTCGTAAGCACCCTGGTCATCTTCGAAAGTAACCAGCTTGTCGGAATAGAGCGACTTCGGGCTCTCGCGGCCGGTAACCATGACATTGCCCTTGTAGAGCTTCAGCGTCACTTCGCCTTCGACATGCTCCTGGCTCTTGTCGATCAGCGCCTGCAGCATTTCGCGCTCCGGCGAGAACCAGAAGCCGTAGTAGATCAGCTCGGCGTAACGCGGCATGATCTCGTCCTTGAGATGCGCGGCGCCGCGGTCGAGCGTGATGGATTCGATGGCGCGATGCGCGGCAAGCAGGATCGTGCCGCCGGGCGTCTCGTAAACGCCGCGCGACTTCATGCCGACGAAGCGGTTTTCCACGAGGTCGAGGCGACCGATGCCGTTGTCGCGACCGTAATTGTTGAGCGCTGCGAGCAGCGTTGCCGGGCTCATGCGTACGCCGTTGATCGAAACGGCATCACCCTTTTCGAAGCCGACCTTGATGGTGGTCGCCTTGTCGGGAGCCGCTTCCGGAGAAATCGTGCGCATGTGCACGTACTCAGGCGCTTCCTGTGCCGGATCTTCGAGAACCTTGCCCTCGGACGAGGAGTGCAGCAGGTTGGCGTCGACGGAGAACGGCGCCTCGCCCTTCTTGTCCTTGGCAACCGGGATCTGGTGCGCTTCGGCAAAGGCCAGCAGGTCGGTCCGGCTCTTGAACGACCAGTCGCGCCACGGCGCAATGATCTTGATATCGGGGTTCAGGGCATATGCGGAAAGTTCGAAACGAACCTGGTCGTTGCCCTTGCCGGTGGCGCCATGCGCGATCGCATCGGCGCCGGTCTTGCGGGCGATGTCGATCAGGTGCTTGGAGATCAGCGGACGGGCGATCGAGGTGCCGAGCAGGTAGACGCCCTCGTAGACGGCGTTGGCGCGGAACATCGGGAACACGAAGTCCTTGACGAACTCTTCGCGCACGTCCTCGATGTAGATTTCCTTGATGCCGAGCATCTCGGCCTTCTTGCGGGCTGGCTCCAGCTCTTCGCCCTGGCCGAGGTCGGCGGTGAAGGTCACGACTTCTGCGCCGAGTTCGGTCTGCAGCCACTTCAGGATGATCGAGGTGTCGAGGCCGCCGGAATAGGCGAGGACAACTTTCTTTACGTCTTTGTGCGATGCCATGATGATGAGGTCCGTTGCAAGAGGGCAGCGGCAAACCCGCCAGGCCCGGTATGGCTGGGCACTTTTAGCGAGATTGGCGGACGACGCAAGGGCAACGGCGGCTATCGGCGACCCAGATAATGTTTGACAGGCCGAAAGCGCAGCCCATATCTGCCAGCGTCCTGACAATGCGGAGGAGAGCTGGCCGTGACGAGAATCCAAGACATCATCAAGAAATCAAACGTCGCTGTCATCACCGGTGGCGCCTCGGGCATCGGACTTGCCGCCGCGAAACACTTTGCCCGATCGGGCATGAGCGTCGCCATTGCCGATCTCGGCGGCAATCGGCTGGCAGCCGCCGCAGAGGAACTGAAAGCGATCTCGGGAGAGGAGCATGTGATCGCCGTCGAAACCGACGTCGCACAGAAGGAGTCCCTCGAAGCGCTCGAACGGACCGTGATCCAGCGCTTCGGCCGAGTGCACATTCTCATGAACAACGCCGGCGTCGGCCCAGAGACATCGATCTTCAGCGCCCAGGCCAATTGGGACGGGATTCTCGGCGTCAACCTGCTCGGCGTCATCAACGGCACGCGGACCTTCGGCCAGCACATGCTCTCGCATGGCGAACCGGGCCTGATCATCAATACCGGCTCCAAGCAGGGCATCACCACGCCACCTGGCAACCCGGCGTATAACGTCTCGAAAGCCGGCGTGAAGGTATTCACCGAAGCGCTCGAGCATGAATTGCGCAATACCGAAGGCTCGAAGATCTCCGCTCATCTATTGATCCCCGGCTTCGTCTATACCGGCCTCACCAAGGGCGATCGCGCCGAAAAGCCGGCTGCCGCATGGACGCCGGAACAGACGGTCGATTTCATGATCGAAAGCCTGGAACGCGGCGACTTCTACATCCTCTGCCCCGACAACGACGTCGCCCGTCCGGTGGACGAACGCCGCATGGCCTGGGCGATGGGCGACATCATCGAGAACCGCCCACCGCTGTCGCGCTGGCACAAGGATTATGCCGACAAGTTCAAGGCCTATCTCGAACGCAAGGAATAGGTCGTATTAGAAGGTTTGATTAGACATTTTCTGAAAGCCGGATATGACGGCTAAGCTTTCATCCGGCTTTCAGAGTGTACCATGAGCTTCCTGCCCAGCTTTCCGACCCTTCTCGCCTTCGCAGCCGCGACCCTGCTGCTCGCTGCGACGCCCGGCCCCGACATGACGCTGTCCATCAGCCGCGCACTGGCGCAGGGCAAGAAGGCTGCGCTGTTCGTCGTTCTCGGTACGAGCCTCGGTATCGTCGTTCACACCATGCTGGTCGCCTTTGGCGTTTCGGCACTGATCACCGCGTCGCCGACAGCCTTCCTGATCCTGAAGACCGGAGGTGCTGCCTATCTCCTGTGGCTCGCCGTCCAGGCGATCCGCTTCGGCTCGAAGTTTTCGGTCAACAAGGTCGAAACGGCAAAGGGCACGCCACTCGCCAACGTTTCCTCGGGCTTCTGGGTCAACCTCCTGAACCCGAAGGTCATTATCTTCTTCATGACCTTCCTGCCGCAGTTCGTCAGCGCCGGCGATCCGACGGTGACGCAGAAGCTGCTCTTCCTCGGCTTCTGCTTCATCCTGATCGGCATGCCTGTCAACGCAGCCGTGGTCTTCGCGGCCGACTGGCTCGCCAGCTGGCTGCAGACCAACAAGAAAGTTTTGCGCGGCATGGACTTTACCTTCGCCGGCGTCTTCTCCGTCTTCGCGGCAAAAATCCTGCTGACGCAGGCGCGCTAAGCGATCGCCGGGAAGCTCTGGCTTCCCGGAAGCTGTCTATCCTCAGCCGATCAGCAGCGCGTCATCGTCCAGGGTCTGGCCGCGCATCTTGCGGAACATCGCGATCAGGTCTTCGACCTGCAGCGTCTTGCGGCTATCGCCGCTGACGTCGAGAACGACCTCGCCGCCATGCAGCATGATCGTGCGGTGGCCATAATCGAGCGCCTGCCGCATGGAGTGCGTGACCATCAGCGTCGTCAGCTTGCGCTCCGAGACGATCTTCTGCGTGAGGCCCATGACGAACTCTGCCATCCCTGGATCGAGCGCTGCCGTATGCTCGTCGAGCAGCAGCACTTCGGAGCCGGCAAGCGTCGCCATCACAAGCGACACCGCCTGACGCTGACCACCCGATAGCAGGTCCATGCGGTCCCGCATCCGATTCTCGAGACCGAGATTGAGCTCGGCAATCCGATCGCGGAAATGTTCGCGCCGCTTCGGACCAAGCGCTGATACGAGCCCGCGCCTTTCACCACGACGCGCCGCAAGCGCAAGATTTTCCTCGATCGACAGCGAGCCACAGCTTCCCGTCAACGGATCCTGGAAGACACGGGCAACGAGGCCCGCGCGAGCGGCCGTCGATTTGCGCGTGACATCGGTATGGCCAATCAGGACTTGGCCTTCGCTGGCGAGAACATCACCGGCAAGAACGCCGAGCAGCGTCGATTTGCCGGCGCCGTTCGAACCGATAACGGTGACGAACGAACCTTCCTCGATCGTCAGGCTGACGCCGTTCAGCGCCTGCTTCTGCAGCGGCGTGCCCTTGCCGAAGACGACCTTGATGTCCTTGAGCGTGATCACGATGCGGCACCTCCGCGGCGAAGACGGGGAAGAATGAGCGCTATTGTCACCAGAACGGCCGTCACGAAATTAAGGTCCGAGGCTTGCAGCCCGATGACATCGGTGGAGAGCGCCAATTGGATGGCGATACGGTAGAGGATCGAACCGAGCACGCAGCCGACCAGCGCGATCAGCAGGCCACGACGGCCAAGCAGCGTTTCGCCGATGATGACGGCCGCAAGCCCGACGACGATCGTTCCGACGCCCGAGGTGACGTCCGCAAAGCCGTTGGTTTGCGCGAAGAGCGCGCCGCCGAAGGCAACCAGCGCATTCGAGATCGCCATGCCGAGATAGATCTGGCGGCTGGTGTCGACGCCCTGCGCGCGGGCCATTCGGGCATTCGCACCGGTCGCGCGCATCGCCAGACCCGAGTCGCTTTCAAGGAAGCGCCAAACGACGATCACGGCAACCACGACAAGGACGCCGACGAACAGCGGTCGAACATAGAAATCCCGCAGGCCGTGACCGAAGAACGGACTGATCATCGTATCCGCATTGATCAGCGCGACGTTCGGCTTGCCCATGACGCGCAGGTTGACCGAGAAGAGCGCGATCATCGTCAGGATCGAGGCCAGCAGGTTGAGGATCTTGAAGCGCACGTTGAGCATCGCGGTAACGAGACCTGCCGCAGCACCCGCGACCATGGCGATAAGCGCAGCAAGCCAGGCATTGACGCCAGCGATGATCAACACCGCCGTTACGGCAGCCCCGAGAGGGAAGGAGCCGTCAACCGTCAGATCCGGAAAATCCAGCACACGAAATGCGAGGTAAACGCCGAGCGCCACGAAGGCATAAACCAGCCCCAGCTCCACGGCTCCCCAGAATGCGATCTGACTCAAGGCTCATGCCCTTTCTTCTGACTCGGTCCGCCTGTTACCGGACCCAAGCTTTTAATACCATCAGCCGCCCCCGCGTTAAACGGGAGCGGCTGGATGGCTGGTTTCTCCAAAATATGCGGCGATCAGTCGATCGTCTTCGTCGCGCGCTTCAAGACGCTTTCCGGCAGCGTGACGCCCATCTTGGCGGCTGCACCCTTGTTGACGACCAGATCGCTGCCGGCAGCAACCTTCACCGGGATATCGCCCGGGTTTTCGCCCTTGAGGATGCGAACGACGATTTCGCCGGTCTGCTTGCCAACATCGTAGTAGTTGAAACCGAGGGCGGCGACCGAACCGCGCGAGACGGAATCCGTGTCGGCGGTGAAGAGCGGCAGCTTGCTCTCTTCGGCAACGGCAACCGCGCCTTCAAGTGCGGAGATGATCGTGTTGTCGGTCGGGACATAGATGGCATCGGCACGGCCGACGAGGGCACGGGCGGCACCCTGCACTTCCGCGGACTTGGTGGCCGCAGACTCGACGACCTTCATGCCTGCCTTCTCGGCTTCCGTCTTCAGAACGGCGAGCAGAGACACGGAGTTTGCCTCACCGGAGTTGTAGAGATAGCCGATCGTCTTGGCGTTCGGCAGAATTTCCTTGATGAGCGCGACATGTTCGGCAACCGGCGACATGTCGGACAGGCCGGTGACGTTGCCGCCGGGCTTGTCCATGTTCTTGACGAGCTGGGCACCGAGCGGATCGGAAACGGCCGTGAAGACAACCGGAATGTCGCGTGTTGCGGAAACGACCGCCTGAGCGGATGGCGTGGAGATCGGCACGATAACGTTCGGGCCCTCGCCGGCAAACTGGCGGGCAATCTGCGCAGCCGTTGCCGGGTTGCCTTGCGCAGACTCGAACATGAACTTCAGGTTCTCGCCTTCCTTGTAGCCTGCGGCCGTCAGCACATCGAGGACACCCTTGCGTGCGGCGTCAAGCGCCGGATGCTCGACGATCGCGGTGACCGCGACGGTCACGTCTTCGGCCTTGGCAGGCAGGGTCAGGGCCAACGTGGCCGCAACAGCAAGCAGAATTGAACGCATTGGGGTATCCTCCAGACATGATTTTGGCCTGCTTCTAGGAAAAGCAGGCCATGAAATCAATCATTAGAAAACACTGAACGGATCAAACTTGCTGATCAGTCGTCGGCGCCATGGTTGGCGATCATCATCGCCTCGAAGGCCAGCCGCTCGGTCTTGCGCATGCGCTCCGATTCCGACTTCAGCTGACCGCAGGCTGCGAGAATGTCGCGGCCGCGCGGCGTGCGGATCGGCGAGGCATAGCCGGCCGAATTGATGAAATCGGCGAACTTCTCGATCTGCGCCCAGTCGGAACACTGGTAGTTGGTGCCCGGCCACGGGTTGAACGGAATGAGGTTGATCTTCGCCGGCACACCCTTCAGCAGCTGAACGAGGCCCTTGGCATCCTCCAGGCTGTCGTTGACGTCCTTCAGCATCACATATTCGAAGGTGATGCGGCGGGCATTCGACAGGCCGGGATATTTGCGGCAGGCGTCGATCAGTTCCTTCAGCGGATACTTCTTGTTGATCGGCACCAGAATGTCGCGCAGGTCGTCGCGCACCGCGTGCAACGAGATCGCCAGCATCACGCCGATCTCGTCGCCGGTGCGGAAGATCTCCGGCACCACGCCTGACGTCGACAGCGTCACGCGGCGCTTGGAGAGCGACAGTCCGTCGCCGTCGGTGGCGATCAGCAGCGCCTGCTTCACCGCATCGAAATTGTAGAGCGGCTCACCCATGCCCATCATCACGATGTTGCTGACCTTGCGGCCCTCGGCAGGCATGATCGTTCCTTGCGGCGCTTCGCGGTCCGGGAAATCGCCGAGCCGATCGCGGGCAAGCAAAAGCTGGGAGAGTATTTCTTCAGCGGTGAGGTTGCGGACCAGCCGCTGCGTTCCGGTATGACAGAAGGAACAGGTCAACGTGCAGCCCACCTGGCTGGAGATGCAAAGCGTACCGCGACCCTCTTCCGGGATGTAGACGGCCTCGATCTCGACCGGTCGCCCCGCCCCGCGCGGCGGGAAACGCAGCAGCCACTTGCGGGTGCCGTCGTTCGACACCTGCTCCTCGACGATCTCGGGACGCGCGATGGTGAAATGCTGCTTCAGCATCTCGCGCATGTCCTTGGCGACATTCGTCATGTGATCGAAATCGGAGACGCCGCGCACGTAGATCCAGTTCCAGAGCTGGGCAACGCGCATCTTAATCTGCTTGTCCGGCACGCCCTTTTCGCGCAGCGCAGCCCCCATCTCTTCGCGGCTCAGGCCGATCAGCGAGGGCTTCTGGCCGGCGTCGAGCTGCGGCAACACGCCGGCAGGCTTGGTAACAGTCATCGCATCCATGACGGACATAGTCTCTTATCCCGAATTCAACATGCAATCGCCCGGTAAGCCGGATGACTTGCGGGCACGACAGGCATGATGGCAGAAATTGAATGCGGACCGGGCGGCAAAGCCGCAATCTATCCGCTGTTGCGCGGGCCTTTAGCATCATTTTCGCCGCGCGTCACTATAGATGGAAACGACGAAGGCCGGCACAAGGCCGGCCTCCTGAAATTTCGTCACCGTAACCGAAGGCTTACTTGCAGCCCTCAACCTGCTTCAGTGCAGCGGAAATGCCGGACAGCGAGTAGCTGTAGGAGGTCGGTGTGCCCTTGCGGGATGTCGCGTTGACCGTCATCGAGTGGCCACCCTTCATCGCCGCGACGAGCGCCGGCTCCTGGGCTGCGTTCTCGACCCAGCCGGCCTTGTCCTTGGTGAACATCACGAAGGTCTTGTTGTCGATCACGACATCGATCTTCGAGTTCTCCTTGACGGTGTAGCCCATCATTGCCTGCGGCTCGTAGGAAATGTTCTGGCCGGGGCGCTGCGAGACGATGAAGAAGTTGTCGCCGTGATCGATGCCGGCCGGCTTCTTTTCCGTCGGCACGGACAGAACGTAGCAGACAGTGCTCGCGCCGGACTTGTAGGAATAGGCGCCCCAAGCCTGGAACTGCTGGATCCGGGTCGGCGCTGTCGAAGCCTGAGTAGCCTGGGGCTGCGCTGCCTGTGGCTGCGCCGCGGGCTGCGACTTCTTGGTCTGAGCGGATGCAATGCCGGCGCCGGCGAGAACGAGGGAAATGGCGATTGCGGTACTTCTAAGAAACATGGATATCCTGCCGGTTCTTGCGATTCGAGCCCGAAGCGAACGGGCGGCGCATAATCACGATCTGCTTTATTTTGACTTAATTCAGGTTACCAAAGCGTCAACGGGGACTGCGAGAAGTCCCTGCCTGTTCCATTCTCACCCAAGTGTCAACATCGGACGCGGCGCCTCGCCCGTAACGAAGTGATGCCGCGTGCGCACACGGCTCAACGTCACGGATGAATCTAAGACATAAAGATTCAGGCAAGAGTTTGACCTTTTCAGAAACCGTTGTACGTCAATAAGTATTAGAAATCCGCTGGAGAACTCGCTGAGCCAGGGGGCTTTAGGCCGGACATGGATGCCGAAGAGAAACAGCGCTTCGCCGCCCTCGCAAGGGCTGTTGCGGAACGCCGCGACCAGGAGGCATTCACCGTGCTGTTCGATTACTTCGCACCGCGCCTTAAATCGTGGTTACTTCGCCAAAGAATGTCGAGCGGCGAGGCAGAGGAGCTTGTTCAGGAAGTGATGATCGTGCTCTGGCACAAAGCCGAGCTTTACGATGCAGCGCGATCCTCTCTGTCGACCTGGCTTTTTCGCATCGCCCGCAACCGTCGGATCGATCTCCAGCGCCGGGCCAAAGCACGCACACTGGATCAGGCAGACCCGGCATTGCAGCCGGTCGCCGAAAGCGGCGCAGACGAGATCCTCGTAAACGACGATCGCGATGCCCATATTCGCGCCGCTGTCAGCCAACTCCCCGAAGAACAGCGAGAAATGCTCCGCGCCGCCTTCTTTCTCGGCCAGTCCCATTCGCAAATCGCCGAGGCGACCGGCTTGCCGCTCGGGACGGTAAAATCCCGCATCCGGCTTGCCTTCGGAAAGCTCAGAAAGGTTCTGGAGGCCGAGGGCGCCTGAGGTAACGCTAGATCGTCTTCATGCCTTCAGGCTTATCGGCGAGCGCACGGTCCGCTGCTTCATAGTGCTTCGGTTTCAGATGCCTGCTGACCATGGCGAAGGCCGCGGAAAGGACCGCTACGTCATCCGAAAACCCGATCACGGCAAAAACATCAGGGATCATGTCAACCGGCATGACGAAATAGGCGAGTGCCGCCAGCAGAACGCCGCGCACCCTTGTCGGCGTCTGGGGATCCATCGCGCAGTAGAATGCAGCGACGACATCGCGCGCGAACGGGATCTGCCGTACGGCCTTCTTGAAGGTCGGCCAGAATTTCTTGCGCACTGTCTCTTCGCGCCGGCTTTGCGTATCATCGTCGCCCGGCAGCAGGATCTCACCGAATTTGACGTCGTCCATTCCGATTGGTCCTCTCTTTCACGCGCACATATGGTGACGGCGGCACCGGATTCAATCAAGTCGGCGCGCCGCCGCCTTCTCCATCGCTGCCGCCAGCTTGAAATCGAGTTCCGTCAAGCCGCCAGCATCATGGGTGTTAAGCTTTACATCGACGCGCGAATAGACGTTGAACCATTCGGGATGGTGATTGAGCCGTTCCGCAGCAAGTGCCGCTTCGGTCATAAAGCCAAACGCCTCAACGAAATTGCGAAACTTGAAGCTTCGCGATATCGCCGTGCCGGCGGCGTCGAGCGACCAGCCGTCGAGCTTGGCGAGCTCGGCAGCGATGGCTTGCCGTTCCAGTTTTTCCCGTTTCATGCGATTGTCCCTTCTCTTCCGTCATGGACCACAGATGAAACGCATTAGCATCCTGTTTGTTTGCATGGGCAATATCTGCCGCTCGCCTCTTGCCGAGGGGATCCTCTCGCACCTCGTCGATGTGGCCGGCTTTGCCGATCGTTTTGAGATCGACTCGGCCGGCACCGGCCGCTGGCATGAGGGCGAGCATCCGGATCGGCGCTCGATCGCCACCGCGAGAGGCCACGGGATCGACATTTCCCGGCAACGCGCCCGTCAGATCAGGATGAAGGATTTCAGCGGCTTCGACCTGATCCTCGCGATGGATCGCGCAAATGTCGCCGAACTGCATCGCATGAGCCCGGGAGCCGCAAATATCCGCCTGTTCGGCGACTTCGCTTTGGCGAGCGGCGAGGATATACCCGACCCCTATTTCGGCGACAGCGACGGCTTCGAACGCGTCTACGCCAGGCTCTTTGCCGGCTGCAGGAAGCTGCTCGAGACGCTGGGCACCGACAATGCCTCATGGAGAGGGAAGATCTCTTCCGTCAAATAAGGCCCACCGCCGACCGATTCCCTCGACGACAAGAGAACGAAGCGCGGAACGGTGAAGGCCGACGTCTGGAAGTTTCCACGCCCGGCGAGATAGTGCACGACATCGTCGACCCGCGACGACTTCAACCGCGCCAGCGTGACATGCGGCGTGAACTTGCGGGGATCCGGCGGCAATCCGATGCGCTGGCAGATCCGCTCGATTTCCGCCTGGAGGGCGTACATCTCGGGTGAAGGCGAGACGCCGGCCCACACCGAATGCGGTTTTTTGGACCCGAATGCGCCGATACCATCGAGACGTATCTGGAATTCGGGCCGGTCGATGCGGTCGAGCCGATCGACAATTTCGTCTGCCGTGCGTCCATCGACATCGCCGATGAAGCGCAAAGTGATGTGGTAGTTTTCCACATCGATCCATCTTGCACCAGGGAGACCACCGCGCAGCAATGAGAGGCTCATCGCGGCATTGCGCGGAATTTCGAGGGCGGTAAACAGTCTCGGCATAACGAGCACTCCCCGAATCTTTTGCAGGTGCTCACACGGAATCACGCATTGAACACCTGCGCAAGTCCCTAATTCTTCACAGTAGAAATCGTTCCTAAGAATTGCGTGATAGCCGGCTCCATCTTTTCGACCATCACATCGATCCCTTTGCTGTTCGGGTGCATCCCATCCTCAAGCTTCAGACCGGCATCGAGGGCGACACCGTCGAGAAAGAAGGGATAGAGCGCAACGCCATGTTTTTGCGCGAGTTTCTCATAGATCGAGTTGAAGCGCGCCGCATAGTCGCCGCCCATGTTCGGCGGTGCCAGCATACCGACGAGAAGGACCGCAACACCACGTTCCTTTAGCCGAGCAATCATCTGATCGAGGTTCTTTTCACTTTCCTCGGGAGGGATGCCGCGCAGGGCATCATTGCCGCCCAGTTCGAGAATCACGCCATCGGTGCCGTCGGGGACCGACCAATCGATTCGCGCAAGACCACCGGCCGTCGTGTCGCCGGACACGCCCGCGTTCGCGATCGATACCTCGACACCCTTGGCTGTCAGGGCTGCTTGCAACTTTTCTGGAAAGCCATCACCGGGAGGGAGTTGGTAGCCCGCCATCAGGCTGTCGCCAAAACCGACCAGGCTGATTGTCTTTGCATTGGCTACGACCGCAAAGGCCATCGACGCAACAATGACGGCGATGTGAAGGCCGGCAACTTTAAAACTCATTCCGCTTTCCCTAGATTGGCAAGACAATCGGCATCTATATAGGGCGAATACTGTTGGCAAAAACCATCATCGAGTTGAAGCGCGCCGATTTGACGCTTGGCAGCGCCGCCGCCTCCGTCCATGTTTTGAAGGGCATCGACCTCACGATCGGCACCGGAGAGTCGGTCGGCATCGTCGGACCATCGGGTTCCGGAAAATCGACGTTGCTGATGGTGCTCGCAGGGCTGGAAAGGCTCGATAGTGGCGAAATCAATGTCAGCGGCACACCGCTGCATGCCCTGAGTGAAGACGAGATGGCCGACTTCCGCGGCCGCAATATCGGTATCGTTTTCCAATCCTTCCACCTGATCGCCAACATGACGGCCCTGGAAAACGTCGCTGTGCCGCTGGAGCTCGCTAACCTTCCCAATCCGTTCGAAATCGCCCGCCGCGAACTGAAATCCGTCGGGCTTGGCGATCGGTTGAACCACTATCCCGGCCAACTTTCCGGCGGCGAACAGCAACGGGTGGCGATTGCACGCGCGCTCGCACCGTCACCGGCGCTGCTGATCGCCGACGAACCGACCGGCAACCTCGACACCGACACCGGCCGGCAGATTGCGGATCTCCTGTTTTCCAAACAGGCCGAGCGCGGCATGACGCTGCTGCTCGTCACCCACGACACCGCGCTCGCCAAACGCTGCTCCAGGCAGATTCGGGTTCGTTCGGGCCAGATTGAGAGCGATAGTGCGCCTGTCCAGCCTGAGGCGGCGATTGCATGACATTGCTGACCCCGCGCGTCTCCCTCGCCTTTCGTCTCGCGCTCCGCGAGCTGCGCGGCGGCCTTCGCGGCTTCTACATCTTTCTGGCCTGCATCGCTCTCGGCACCGGCGCCATTGCAGCCGTCAACTCGGTTTCGCAGTCCATCACCAACACGATCGCCACGCAAGGTCAGGAGATTCTGGCCGGCGACGCACGCTTCGAGCTCAACAATCGCGAGGCGACGGAAGCCGAAATGGACTTCTTGCGCGGCTTCGGCAAAGTATCGGTGTCGACGGGCCTGCGCTCGATGGCACGCAAGCCCGACGGCTCGGATCAGGCGCTGGTCGAGGTCAAGGCAGTCGATGGCGCCTATCCGCTCTACGGCACCTTCGCGGCCGAACCGAATTATCCGCTGCACGGGCTTCTGTCGGGGCAGAGCGGCACCTATGGCGCGGTAGCCGCTCCGCTTCTGCTGGATCGGCTCGGCCTCTCCATCGGAGATGAGATCCTCCTCGGCAATGTCATTCTGAACATCACCGGTACGGTCAAGACGGAGCCGGACGCGGTTTCGGAAGGTTTTGGTTTCGCGCCCCGACTCCTTGTGAGCAGGGAAGCACTGAAGGCGTCCGGCCTCATCCAGACCGGTAGCCTGGTCGAGCATGCCTACAAGATTCGCATGGACAACCCGGCCGAAAGATCCACGCTGCGCGATCGCGCCGCGAAGGAATTTCCGTCGGCCGGCTGGTCTATCCGCACCAGCGACCGGGCGGCCCCTGCACTGACGGAGAACATTGAGCGTTTCTCGCAGTTCCTGACGCTGGTCGGATTAACGGCCCTGATCGTCGGTGGTGTCGGCGTCGCGAATGCCGTGCGTGCCTTCCTCGATTCCAAGCGCACGACCATTGCGACATTCAAATGCCTTGGGGCGCCCGCCGCGACCGTCGTGTTGATCTATCTTTTCCAGATCGCCATCATTGCCTTGGGCGGGATGGTGATCGGCCTCGTCATCGGGGCGCTGGCGCCAATCGTAGCGTCGCAATTTCTGGCGCAGTTCCTGCCGGTCTCCACGGCTCTGACGTTCTACCCCGGCGCTCTGGCCCTCGCAGTCCTTTTCGGTATTTTGACAACGCTGGCCTTTGCCATCATGCCGCTTGGGCATTCACGAAAGGTTCCGGCAACGGCCCTGTTCCGCGAGCAGGGCTTCGAGGCGCGGGGCTTGCCTTCCTGGCCCTACATCCTTCTCGCTGCGACCTTTCTTGTTGCCCTTGCCGGCCTTGCCGTCGTAACCGCGTATGATCGTTTCATCGCGATCGTCTTTGTCGGCGCGATCGCCTTCGCTTTCGTGATCCTGCGGCTTGTCGCAGCCGGCATTGCTTGGCTGGCGCGCCGCAGCCCGCGGGTGAATTCGCCAGCCTTGCGGCTCGCAATCGGCAACATCCACCGGCCTGGCGCACTGACGCCCTCCGTCGTCCTGTCTCTCGGTCTTGGCCTCGCACTGCTCGTGACACTCACCCTCATCGACGGCAACATGCGCCAGCAACTGACCGGGCGCATGTCCGCCGGCGCGCCGAATTTTTTCTTCGTGGACATTCAGGGGTCGGAACTCGAGACATTTCGCAGCGTCGTCAAAGCCGGTTCGCCGGACGGCAAACTGGTCGAAGTGCCGATGCTGCGCGGCCGGATCCTCGCCTTCAACGGCGAGGATGTCACCAAGCGCAAGGTTCCGCCGGGTGGCCAGTGGGTGCTGCGTGGCGATCGTGGCGTCACTTATTCGGAGACGCTGCCGGAAAATGCATCGCTGACCGAGGGATCATGGTGGCCGAAGGACTATAGCGGCGAACCGCTCGTCTCCTTCTCTGCCGAGGAGGCAAATGAACTCGGCCTGACGATCGGTGACACCGTCACCGTCAACGTGCTCGGCCGCAACATCACCGCGAGGATTGCGAGCCTGCGCAAGGTCGAGTGGGAGTCGCTTACCATCAACTTCGTGATGATCTTCTCGCCGAATACATTTCGCGGCGCCCCGCACGCCTGGCTCGCGACGCTCACCGACCCGACGGCGACCTCTGGCCAGGAGGCCGCGATCTTGAAGTCCGTTACAAACACGTATCCGACCATCACAAGCGTGCGGGTCAAGGACGCGATCGACATCGTCAACACGCTGGTGGCGCAGTTGGCGACGGCGATCCGCGCCGCCGCCTCCGTTGCGCTGATCGCCTCGGTCCTGGTTCTGGCCGGCGCGCTGGCCGCCGGTAACCGCGCCCGTACCCATGACGCGGTCGTCCTCAAGACACTCGGCGCGACGAGGCGAATGCTGATCCGTGCCTTCTGCTACGAATATTTGATCCTTGGGGCGGCGACCGCAGTCTTCGCCCTTTTTGCCGGCGGCGTTGCGGCCTGGTTCATCACCGCCCGGATCATGCGCATCCCCTCGCACTTCCTGCCCGATGTTGCCGGCCTGACACTTGTGACGGCTCTGGTCCTGACCGTTGGTATCGGACTCATCGGCACCTGGCGCATCCTCGGCCAGAAAGCGGCACCCGTTTTGCGCGAACTCTGATTGATCAAACGGAGAAATTTCCTTCACCTTACGGCGATTTAACCCGATCGCGGGTTGCAAGGGCCTTGTTTGCGAAAGCCGAAAGGCTCATATTGTGTGCAGGCATGCTGGGCTCCGCAGCGGCGCCCGGGTCGTTGACCCGCCACCGTGTCCACACCGGAGCTTATAAGAGGAAACTATGGCTGACCTTCGTAATTACCAAGGCCGCGTACAGACTGGCGAGATGATCGACCAGGGCCTGCGCAGCTATATGCTCAAGGTCTACAACCTGATGGCGCTGGGTTTGGCGATCACGGGTGTAGCCGCCTATCTGGGCTTCAATTTCGCCGTCCAGGACGGCCAGCTGACGCAGTTTGGCGTATTGCTTTTCCAGTCGCCGCTCCGTTGGGTGATCATCCTTGCACCGCTGGCTGCCGTGTTCTTCCTGAGCTTCAGGATTAACCGGATGAGCGTTGCCGCCGCGCAGACGACCTTCTGGGTCTACGCCGCGCTGGTGGGCCTGTCGCTTTCGTCGATCTTCCTGGTCTACACGCAGTCGAGCATCACGCAGACGTTCTTCGTGACGGCCGCCTCCTTTGGTGCGCTGTCGCTTTACGGCTACACGACCAAGCGTGATCTCTCCGCGATGGGCTCGTTCCTGATCATGGGTCTCTTCGGCCTGATCATCGCGTCGATCGTGAACATCTTCCTGGCATCGTCTGCCCTGCAGTTCGCGGTCTCCGCGATCGGCGTGCTGATCTTCGCAGGCCTTACCGCCTACGACACGCAGCGCATCAAGGAAATGTACTACGCAGCAGACGGCGCGGATGTTGCCGGCCGCAAGGCAATCATGGGCGCACTGACCCTGTATCTGGACTTCATCAACCTCTTCATGTTCCTCCTGCAGTTCATGGGCGACCGCAAATAAGGAACAGGAACGTTATCGAAAAAGGCGGCTTCGGCCGCCTTTTTTGTTGCCTGGTCATGCCGAGGATGATTTCTGGAAGAGTCCATCGTCATATCTGCCGGCCGACCGAATGCCCATCTTCCTCCGCGACGCTTCCTCATCCGACCTCCCTGCCATCACGGCCATCTATCGCGAATCCGTACTGAACGGTGTCGCAAGCTACGAGATCGTCCCACCGGACGAGAGCGAGATGGCGGCACGATTTTCCGCAATCACGGGCCAGAGCTACCCCTACATCGCCGCGATCGATGAGAATGGCGGGCTGCTTGGTTACGCCTACGCCTCGGCCTTCCGCACGCGGCCGGCCTATCGCTGGATGGTCGAGGATTCGATCTACCTGGGGCCGGAAGCGCGCGGCAAGGGAATTGGAAGGCTGCTGCTCGCCGAACTGATCCAACGCTGCACCGATCTCGGCTTTCGCCAGATGGTGGCCGTGATCGGCGGCGCGCATCCGGCATCCATTGCCCTGCATCAGACACTGGGCTTTGCAGAAACCGGCCGACTCAAGGCAACAGGCTACAAGCACGGTCGCTGGCTCGACACGATGATCATGCAGCGTGCCCTGGGTGATGGGGCGGCGACCGACCCCGATGCCTCGACCTATCCAGGCACGCTGTTCAAGGCCTGAGCTCGAGCTACTTCTCGACCAGCTTCAACGCCTTGTTGAAGACCTTCAGAACCTGGGGGAGTTCGTGCCCACGCTTCAGGATAACGCCGTGCGTATTGATAACGGAATAAGCACCCTGCTTGGCAGTGAGCTTCGGATTCTTCTCGATGCGAAAGAGTGGCATTTCACCTGATCGCTTGAAAACGGAGAAGACGGCACGATCCTTCAGATGATCGATCGCATAGTCCCGCCACTCGCCCTCGCCGACCATGCGGCCATAAATCCATAAAATCGCGTCGAGCTCGCGTCGGTGGAATGTAACCGGCGCTGGATCCTTGCTCTGCTTGTATTCCTTGAGATCTACGACGACTGAGGAACTGTTGTCGGCTGACCGGCTCTCGCCGCGCCGCAAATCCGGCTGATCTGTCATCAGTCTCCCTGTGCCTCCGCTTGTGACGGGTACATGACAGTTTGCCTTAGCGTTTACAAATTGCAAGCGGGCGATCAGTCACATTAATCATAGTCTGTGCAATCTCCCGAGCGCCGCAATTCAGTCAAAACAGCGCCTCATTTGGAGGAGAAATTCCCTCACGACTGCGCCGCGGGGCCGTTCGGACCCGCGTCGCACCTGATTTGCGCATGATCTTTTTGCCGGATTTGGTCTGCTGAAAAGGTTTTGTGCGAGTTTGGCGCCAGCGCGCCAAAGGGCCCGGCTGACCGTATCGACCTTAACCCCAGCCCCGAATACGATCAGCCGGGCCGCCCCGTTTTCCATCCGCAAAGCAGATGAAACGGTCAGATATTCTTCCCAGCCATGACGACCGTCGCTCCGAGAATCGCCGATGGATTGCCGTCGGCGGTGGAGGATTGAAGTAGAATCGCGCAGCCCTCAAGATCCGGCTTCTGCATCACGCTGGCCGGCAGCGTCAAGCTCGTTTCCTTGCCCTCCCACATGCCGACGGTTTCGACATCGGCAACGCTGTTCAGATAAGCAATCTTCTGACCGCTGTTTTCGCCCTTCTCGACCTCGATGGTCTTCTCGCGGTTGAAATAGACCATGACGACATTGGCTTTGCCCTGGCCCGCGCCAATCTTGATCTCGAGTTGGTCGTCGCGCATCTGTGCGGTGACCGGCACCGACAATCCCTTGCCTTCGGCTGCATAGCTATCGATTTTCTTATTGATCGCGCCCAGGTCGGCCCCTGCCACATGATCACGACCATTGACGATCACCTGCGGCGTATAGACATTGGCGCGGCCCATGGTCTGCGCGTAGCCATACTGGCGCTCGGTGTTTTCTTTCGAACTCAGCGTGTCGGCCCAGCCCATGTAGTTCCAGTAGTCGACGTGATAAGCGAGGGCAATAACGCCGCCAGCCTCGACAATCTTGCGGAAAGCCGCATCGGCTGGAGGACAAGAAGAACATCCCTGCGAGGTGAAGAGTTCGACCACGCCTTTTGGCGCGTCCTGGGCAAACAGTGGGCCGGCAAGCGCCACACCTGCAACCAGAGAAATCAGAAACCGCGGGGACATTCACTGCACCTTTTCTTCAGCAACCACCGCCACCCTTCGCCATAGGTTCCGATGTCTGAACGTAGAGATAATGGTTCCCGATCTAAACGGAAAGTCACGAAGGGGTGAGACCAAGCTTCGGAGAAGCCAAGCTGAAACACATCAGCGTGACCGGGCATCTAAATACCTCGTACTCAAACAAAAAACCGCCGGAAATCTCTCTCCGGCGGTCATTGTCATGCAAGTCTGTTAACAATCAGGCAGCGAGATCGCGCAGAACCGTCTGCAGGATGCCGCCGTTGTTGAGGTAGATCACTTCGTCGAGCGTATCGACGCGCGACAACAGCGGAACTTCCTTCACGGTGCCGTCCCCGTAGGTAATCTTGGCAATCTTCTTTTCGCGCGGCTTGATGTTCTCAAGGCCCTCGATGCTGACGATTTCGTCGCCCTTCAGGCCGAGGCTCTGCCACGTCGTGCCCTCTTCGAAGACGAATGGGATGACGCCCATTCCGACCAGGTTCGATCGGTGAATACGCTCGAAGGACTGTGCAATGACCGCCTTCACGCCGAGCAGGTTGGTGCCCTTCGCTGCCCAGTCGCGGGACGAGCCGTTGCCGTACTCGACGCCAGCAAAGATGACGAGCGGAACGCCCTCGGCCTTATACTGCATAGCCGCGTCATAGATCGATTCCTCTTCCTTCGACGGATAGTGGATGGTGTAGCCACCTTCCTTGCCGTTCGGGCCGAGCATGTGGTTGCGGATACGGATATTGGCGAACGTGCCACGCATCATGACTTCATGGTTGCCGCGACGCGTGCCGTACTGGTTGAAGTCGGCAACACCGACGTGGTTCTCAAGCAGGTAAGCACCAGCCGGAGACGCAGCCTTGATCGAACCGGCAGGCGAAATGTGGTCGGTGGTGATCTTGTCGCCGAAAAGGCCGAGAACGCGCGCACCCTTGATATCGGAGATGCCGGTGCCGGTCTTGCCCATGCCCACAAAGTAGGGCGGGTTCTGCACGTAGGTCGACTTGTCATCCCAGGCGTAGGTCTGTCCGGCCGGAACGTTGACGGCTTGCCAGTTTTCATCACCCTTGAAGACGTCGGCGTACTTCGTTTCGTAAAGTTCGCGGGTGACGTACTTCTGGATGAAGTCCTGCACTTCGTGCGAGGTCGGCCAAATGTCCTTGAGATAAACAGGGTTGCCGTTCTGGTCTTCACCGATCGGCTCCTTGGTCAGATCCTTCTGGACCGTGCCGGCCAGAGCGTAGGCAACGACGAGCGGCGGCGAAGCCAGGTAGTTCGCCTGAACATCCGGAGAAATACGGCCTTCGAAGTTGCGGTTGCCCGAGAGCACGCCTGAAACGATCAGGCCCTTGTCGTTGATCGTCTTCGAGATCGGCGCCGGCAGCGGACCGGAGTTGCCGATGCAGGTCGTGCAACCGAAGCCGACGAGGTTGAAGCCGAGCTTGTCGAGGTCGGCCTGCAGGCCGGACTTCGCCAGATACTCACCAACGACCTGCGATCCCGGTGCCAGCGAGGTCTTGACCCACGGCTTGGACTTCAGGCCCTTGGCAACGGCGTTGCGGGCAAGAAGACCGGCAGCGATCAGAACCGACGGGTTGGAGGTGTTGGTGCAGGAAGTGATGGCGGCAATCGCCACGTCGCCATGGCCGAGATCGAAGTCGGTGCCTTCGACCGCGTAGCGGTTGGAGAGCTGACCGGGCTTCTTGTAATCGGTGTCCATCGAGCCGGCGAAACCGGAAGCGATGTTTTCGAGCGGGATACGGCCTTCAGGACGCTTCGGGCCGGCCATGGCAGGCACAACGTCGCCGAGGTCGAGTTCCAGCGTATCTGTGAAGACGAGGTCCGAACCATCGCCTTCGCGCCACATGCCCTGTGCCTTTGAGTAGGCTTCGACGAGAGCGATACGGTCCTTACTGCGGCCGGACATGTTGAGGTAGTTGATGGTTTCGCCGTCAACCGGGAAGAAGCCGCAGGTCGCGCCGTATTCCGGACCCATGTTGCCGATGGTCGCGCGGTCGGCGAGCGGCATGTTGTCCATGCCAGGGCCGAAGAATTCAACAAACTTCGAGACAACGCCCTTCTTGCGCAGCATCTGCACGACCATCAGCACGAGATCGGTCGCGGTGACGCCTTCCTTGAGCTTGCCGGTGAGTTTGAAGCCGATGACTTCAGGCAGGAGCATCGAGACCGGCTGACCGAGCATGGCCGCTTCCGCTTCGATGCCGCCGACGCCCCAGCCAAGAACGCCGAGACCGTTGATCATCGTGGTGTGCGAGTCCGTACCGACGCAGGTGTCCGGATAAGCAATCGTCTCGCCGTCCTCTTCCTTCGTCCAGACGGTCTGGCCGAGATATTCGAGGTTGACCTGGTGACAGATGCCGGTGCCCGGAGGAACGACGCGGAAGTTCTTGAATGCCTGCTGGCCCCACTTCAGGAAGCGGTAGCGCTCGCCGTTGCGCTGGTATTCCAGCTCGACGTTCTTGGCGAACGCCTGCGGCGTACCGAATTCGTCGACGATAACCGAGTGGTCGATGACGAGGTCGACGGGAACCAGCGGGTTGATCTTTTCCGCATCGCCGCCGAGCGACACCATCGCGTCGCGCATTGCAGCGAGGTCGACCACGGCGGGAACGCCGGTGAAGTCCTGCATCAGCACGCGCGCCGGGCGATAAGCGATTTCGTTTTCGACAGCGCCCTTGTTGTTCAGCCATTCGGCAACAGCAAGGATGTGGTCCTTCGTCACGGACTGACCGTCTTCGAAGCGCAGCAGGTTCTCAAGCAGAACCTTCATCGAGTAAGGGAGCTTCGAAACACCCGGCAGGCCATTCGCCTCAGCCTTGGGCAGGCTGTAATAGACGTAGTCCTTACCATTCACGGAAAGCGTGGAACGACAATTGAAGCTGTCAAGAGATTTAGACACGAGAGACCCCGTTTCTGATAGCGAACACAATCGTGCGGACGCCTATGCACGTAATGCACATCAGGATGCGGGTACGGCCATTTCCGCTGTCCGCACGTGGAGCGAAGCCCATGTTCGGCGCAAGGATGATATTCACGCCGACCGCTGGCGTGGTTGCGGGTCTTATAGATAATTTCTATGAAAGGTGCCAGAGAGTGCGTGACCCATTTCGGATTTTTTTGCGTTGCGATGACTGAAAAATTAAACCACGGAAAAGTCATGTCTCTCGAGGCCGCCAATCTGGCTGCGCGCCGGGGCGAAGACCTGATTTTCGAAGGCCTCTCCTTTCGCCTGGAATCGGGCGAAGCACTGGTTTTGACAGGCAAAAATGGATCGGGAAAGTCGACTTTGCTGCGCGTCGTCGCCGGTCTGCTGCATCAGGAAAAGGGCTCGGTCAGCTTCACCGATTCGCTCGGCAACACTCACCGGCGCGTCGGGGAAGTCAGCCACTATCTCGGTCACCGCAATGCAATGAAGAGCGAGTTGACGGTCGCCGAAAACCTCGATTTCTGGCGGTGCTTTCTTGGCGATAGCCATGGCGCTTCCACCGTCTCGATCGACGAGGCAGCCGAGGCGGTCGGTCTCGAGGGCATCACGCACCTTCCGTTCGGCTACCTCTCCGCCGGGCAGCAGCGCCGCTTCGCGTTCGCCAAGCTGATTATCGCCCACCGGCCGGTCTGGATCCTTGATGAGCCGACTGCTGCGCTGGATAAAAGCGGCGACCGTCTGTTTGCCGAGCTTGTTGAAGCGCATCGCTGCAACGGCGGCATCGTGCTCGCGGCAACCCACCAGCCGCTAGGACTGGAAGGCGCGCAGGAATTGCGGATGGCGGGATTTGCCCACGCCGGACCGGGAGTGTGGGAATGACTGCCCTGCTTCTGCGAGACCTCAAGCTTTCGATACGCGCCGGCGGCGGCGCGCTGATCGGCGTTCTCTTTTTCTTGACCATTGTCGCGGTCATCCCCTTCGGTGTCGGGCCCGATCTCGCACTGTTGTCCCGCATCGGCCCGGCAATCGTCTGGATCGGTGCGCTGCTTGCGGCGCTGCTCGGTCTTGACCGCCTGTTTCAAGCCGAGCGCGATGATGGCTCACTCGATCTGATGCTGATGCAGGAAACGCCGCTGGTGCTGACGGTGCTCGTCAAATGCCTTGCGCACTGGGTCGCCACCAGCCTGCCGCTGGTTATCGCCTCGCCGTTGCTTGGCCTCTTCATGAATATGAGCGAGACCGCCATCGGCGCGACCATGCTGACGCTGCTCGTCGGTTCTCCCGCGATTACCTTCATCGGTGCCGTCGGCGCGGCCGTTGCTGTCGCCTTGCCGCGTGGCGGTCTGCTGGTGTCGATTCTGGTGCTGCCGCTGACGATCCCCGTGCTGATCTTCGGCGTCAGTGCCACTTACGCGGCGGTCGAGGGGCCATCGCCCTTTCTGCCGCCCTTCCTCATCCTGATGGCGCTGACCCTCTTCTTCGCGGTGATCGGACCGGTGGCTGCCGCGCTTGCGCTGCGTCACACGTCGGATTGATCGGGCACTCGATTGCGGCGTCAGGCATATCGCGGTAAGGAAAACGGCATGAGCGAAACGAGCCTAGCCATCACGAAATTCAGCGATCTCGCCAACCCGACGCGGTTTCTGGCGCTGGCCGCGCGCATCCTCCCGTGGATGGCCGGTTTCACGGCCCTCTGTTTTATCGTGGGGCTGTATCTCAGCTTCACGACAGAAGGCGACTACCAGCAGGGTGAAACGGTTCGCATCATGTATGTCCATGTTCCGGCCGCCTGGCTGGCGATGATGGGCTACACGATCATGAGCCTCTCGGCGATCGGCACGCTGGTCTGGCGCCATCCGCTGGCGGATGTGTCGGCGAAGGCCGCAGCCCCGCTCGGCGCCGCCTTCACGCTGATTGCCCTGGTTACTGGGTCCCTCTGGGGCAAGCCGATGTGGGGCACCTGGTGGGTCTGGGACGCCCGGCTCACCTCCGTCTTCGTTCTGTTCCTGATGTATCTCGGGCTCATCGCCCTCAATCGCGCGATCGACGACCCTTCAAAGGCCGCCCGCGTCAGCGCCGTCCTCATTCTCGTTGGCTTCGTCAACATCCCGATCATCAAGTTTTCGGTCGAATGGTGGAATACGCTGCATCAATCCGCGAGTGTGCTGCGCCTCGATGGTCCGGCCATCGATCCCGAGTTCCTGCGGCCGCTGCTGGCGATGGCCGTTGCATTCACCGCGCTCTTCCTCACGCTGCATATCATGGCGATCCGCAACGAGATCTGGCGTCGCCGCGTCGCCGCTCAGCGTCGACTGGCCGCCCGCCTGGCAAGCCGCGAGGGATAGTCATGACACACGCTTTCTATGTCTATGGCGCCTACGGCTTTGCCGCCCTTGTCGCGGCCGCGGTTACCCTTTGGACCTGGGCCGATGGCCGCGCTCGCCGGAAGGAACTGGCAGCCCTTGAAGCCTCCGGCATCCGCCGCCGCTCGGCGCGAACAACGGATGGCAAATGAGCACCACCCCTGAAACGAACTCCGCCAAGCGCGGATTTGGACGCTATGCCGTCGCCTTGATCCCCTTGGTAGTCTTCGCCGGCATCGCAGCCACCGCAGCAAAGATGCTCTATGATCAGGACGTCCACGGCAAGAATATCTCGGAAATCCCCTCCGCACTGATCGGCACGAAGGCGCCGGCGCTGAACCTTGCGCCGCTCGAAGGCGCCAACCTGCCGGCGCTGACCGACAGTGCCATCAAGGGAAAACTGACGCTCGTCAACGTCTTTGCCTCCTGGTGCATTCCCTGTCGCGACGAGCATCCGATCCTGATGCAACTGGCAAAGGACAGCCGGCTCAATGTGGTTGCCATCAACTACAAGGACAAGAACGACAACGCGCTTCGCTTCCTCGGCGAACTCGGCAATCCCTTCGCCGCCATCGGCGTCGATCCCAAAGGGCAGGCGGCCATCGATTGGGGTGTCTATGGCATCCCCGAAAGCTATCTCGTCGCCCCCGATGGCACGATCCTCTACAAGCGGGTCGGCCCGTTCGACGATGTCAGTCTCAGGGAAGGCCTCTTCCACGCCGTGGAGACGGCGCTCGGCAAGCCGGCCTCCTGATCAGAGCGCACTCTGCCAGGTCTTGATCGCCTCGACCGGCCAGATCAGCATCAGCACGTTGAGCGTCAGGTTGTCACGGATCAGGTAGCCGGTCAGAAGCTCGAAGAAGATCGCGATTGCGATCGTCAGTGCGACCGGCGCCCGCGAGGCGAAGAAGAACCCGATCACCATGAAGACCGTGTCCATTGCCGAGTTCACGATGCTGTCGCCGTAATAGTCGAGCGAGATCGTCGCCGTTCGATAGCGGTCGATGATGACAGGCGAATTTTCCAGCAGTTCCCAGCCGGATTCGATGACGAGCGCCAGAAGCAGCCGCATCGCAATCGGCTTGCCGCGCAAAAGAAGGTGCGTAACGCCGTAGAATATGAAGCCGTGAATGATGTGAGACGGCGTGTACCAGTCGGAAATATGCTGAGAGTTACCGCTGGAATTGACGGTGCCTTCCCAAAGCTTGATGTATCCGCAGGTGCAGATGGGGGTGCGGCCCATCATATATTCGGCGATGATCTGGATCAGCAGGACCGCACCGCATGCGGCGAACCAGAAGGTCTGGTGCTTGGCTCTCTCTGCCGTATCCAGTGTCGTCACTTCTCGGTCTCTCCCGCCGAGGTCACAGTGTGCTTCATGATGAGCGGCATCTGCGCCATGGTGAAGATGATGGTGATCGGCATCGTGCCCCAGACCTTGAAGGCGATCCAGAAGTCATCGGAGAAGTTGCGCCAGACGACCTCGTTCAGCACCGCCAGGAAGAGGAAGAAGATCCCCCAGCGGATCGTCAGCTTGCGCCATCCCTCGGCATCGAGCTGAAAGGCCGCATTGAAGACGTAGCCGAGCAGCGACTTGCCGAAAGCCAGGCCGCCCAGCAGCGCAACGCCGAAGAGCGCGTTGACGATGGTCGGCTTCATCTTGATGAAGGTCTCGTTCTGCAAGTAGATCGACAGCGATCCGAAGATGACGACCACGATGCCCGACACGAAAGGCATGATCGGCAGATGCCCGAGAATGATCTTCGAGACCACCAGCGAGGTCACCGTCGCCGCCATGAAGAGGGCCGTCGCCACGAACAGTGGTCCGCCAAGCTCCGACAGAGCCGGAAACCTTTCGACCAGCCAGGCGCCGCGCAGGTTGGCGAAGAAGAAGATCAGCAGCGGGCCCAGCTCCAGCGCCAGCTTCAGCATCGGGTGATGCCGGTCGGCCGCGCTTGGGGTGATATCGCTCTCTGTCGTCATTCTATCTCAAATCCGTTTGTGCCACACGAGACGCTTGCCCGTGTTTGTCGGCATATCTGTGGCATTATTGGCCGAGCCCGGCAATGGCATGCGCGAAATCCTCGGCCTCGAAAGGCTCGAGATCATCGACGCCTTCGCCGACGCCGATGAAATAGACCGGCAGCTTGTGCTTGGCAGAGATCGCCACGAGAATGCCGCCACGCGCCGTGCCGTCGAGCTTCGTCATGATCAGTCCGTTCACGCCGGCAACGTTCCTGAAGATTTCCACCTGCGACAGGGCGTTCTGCCCCGTCGTCGCATCGAGCGTCTGCAGCACCGTATGCGGCGCATCCGGATCGAGCTTGCCGAGAACCCGAACGATCTTCTCGAGCTCTGCCATCAGCTCCGCCTTGTTCTGCAGGCGGCCGGCGGTATCGATGATCAACACATCGCACTTCTTCGCCTTGGCCTGCTCGAAGGCATCGTAGGCGAGACCCGCCGCATCGGCACCGAGCTTGGTGCCGATGAATTCAGACTTGGTGCGGTCGGCCCAGATCTTCAGCTGCTCGATGGCAGCGGCGCGGAAGGTATCGCCGGCGGCAACCATCACCTTGAGGCCAGCGCCCGAGAGCTTGGCCGCCAGCTTGCCAATCGTCGTGGTCTTGCCTGTTCCGTTGACGCCGACGACGAGGATGACGTGCGGCTTGTGGGTGAGATCGAGCTGCAATGGTTTGGCGACCGGCTTCAGCACCTTGGCGATCTCGCTTGCCATGATGCGGCTCACGTCCTCGCCGGTGACGTCCTTGCCGTAGCGCTCGGAGGCCAGCGTATCGGTGACGCGCATGGCCGTCTCGACGCCAAGATCGGCCTGGATCAGCAGATCCTCGAGATCCTGCAGCGTGTCGTCATCGAGCTTGCGTTTGGTAAAAAGGGCCGCGATCTGGCCGGTAAGTTGCGACGAGGTGCGGGCAAGGCCGGCGCGCAGGCGCTGGAACCAGGAAAGTCTTGAGGCCGGCACCAGAGGCGCGGACTCGGAAGCCGCGGGACCGGTGGCAAATCCCTTTGGAAGAACGGGAGTTACGGAGATATCTCCGGAAACGCTATCATCCTCCGCCGGCGTAGATACCTCATGCTCGGCGGGAGAGGCCCGATCGGCGATAGGCTGCTGTTCCACATCGGCTTCAGCTGTAAGCTCTGCAGCCGACGTCTCTTCGGTTTCGCCGAGAGATGCTAGTTCCGCGACACTATCATCCTCTGCCTCATCGCCGATTTCCGGCTGCAGGGAAGGCGCAACAGGAACCGTCTCTCCCAGCGTGCTTCCAGCAGGAGTATCGAGCTCCGCTTCGTCTTCAAGCAACGAGAGCGGCACAAGACCCACATCGCCTACCTGCATCTCAGGCGGCAAGACCTCGGAAACGTCGTCCTCAACGGGTGTGAACGCTTCGGCCTGCTCGGCAAGCTCCTCGATCGAGGCGTCCTCAGCTACGTCATCGGCAGGCCCGCCGGCCGTATCCACCTCTTCCGCCAGAACCAGGTCTGCGGCAACCGGAAGGTTCTCCTCGCGCGAATGCGGCTCCAGCTCGGTTTCGAGCGCTTTCGTCTCGACCGCCCCCGGCGCCTGCTCTTCCTCCGGCTTGGGGCCGAAGGTGAAGACCTTTTTGATGAAATTGAACGCCATGAGGATTCCGTAAACTCAGGCCGCGTCGGCGGCCGTCAATTGCATGTCGAGGTGTTTGCCGTTGTGTCCGGTGATGACAGCCTGCACGAAGCTTCGGGGCGCAAGTCCCGCCGCTGCGACAAGCGTGAAGTTCTCGGTATGCGCCAAACCGTTGTTTTCCACCAGCAGCCATTGCTGCGTTCCGACCATTCCGTCGAGATGGGACTGATTCAGGCGATGTCCAGTGGCGCGCAGTCGCGCTGCCCGCTCCTTGACCAGCGCGCGATCGAGCTGCGGCATACGCGCGGCAGGTGTCCCCGGCCGCGGGCTGTAAGGGAACACGTGGAGATGAGCGATATTGGCCTCTTCCGCCAGCCGCACCGCATTGGCGAACATTTCTTCGCTCTCGGTTGGAAAGCCGGCGATCATGTCCGCGCCGAAGCTCATCTGCGGCCGCAGACGGCGCACGTCGTTGACGAAAGCTAGGGCATCCGCGCTCGAATGGCGACGCTTCATCCGCTTCAGGATCATGTCGTCGCCATGCTGCAGCGAAAGGTGGAGATGCGGCATGAACCGCGCTTCGTCGGCAATGAGGTCCAACAGATGCTTGTCCGCTTCGATGCTGTCGATCGACGAAAGCCGCAGGCGGCGAATATCCGGCACCTGCTTCAACAGCGTCTTGGCAAGCAGCCCGAGCGTCGGCTCACCGGGCAGGTCAGCGCCATAGCTGGTCGCATCGACCCCGGTCAGCACGATCTCCCGGTAGCCGGTTTCGACGAGCTTTCGCGCCTGGTCGACGACCGCCCCCATCGGCACGGAGCGCGAATTGCCGCGGCCATAGGGAATGATGCAGAAAGTGCAGCGGTGGTCGCAGCCGTTCTGGACCTGGATGAAAGCCCGCACATGACCATCGATATGCTTGACCATCTGCGGCGCCGTCTGGCGCACGCTCATAATGTCGTTGACGCGCAGCTTCTCTTCCGCCGAAACGCCGAAATCCGGCAGGGAGCGATAGGAAGCGCTCTTCAGTTTCTCCTCGTTGCCGAGGACAGCATCGACCTCGGCCATATCGGCGAAGGTTTCTTTTTCCGTCTGGGCCGCGCAGCCAGTGACGATGATGCGGGCGTGAGGATTGTCGCGCCGCGCACGTCGGATCGCCTGGCGTGCCTGACGCACAGCTTCGCCGGTAACCGCACAGGTATTGACGAGGATGGCATTATTGAGCCCGGCCTTCTCGGCCTCCGCCCGCATCACTTCGGATTCGTAGGTATTGAGACGACAGCCGAAGGTGATGACCTCGACGCCGCTCACCGCGCTTCGGCTCCCGGCGCCGCATCGCGCGACCACGCACCCGTCGACGGATCGAGCGTGCCCGACCATTCCCATTCAGCCGGGCCCGTCATGATGACGTGAGCATCGCGTTCGCGCCATTCGATCGTCAGAACGCCCTGATTGGGGCTGCTTGCAACCTTCACCGCGACTTCGCGCCCTGTCCGACCAGTGCGGGCGGCGGAAACGGCCGTCGCACAAGCGGCCGAACCGCAGGCGAGCGTCAGTCCCGCGCCCCGTTCCCAGGTGCGCGTCGTGATCGAGTTCGGAGAAGTCACCTGCGCCAGCGTGATATTGGCGCGCTCCGGAAACATCGGATGGTTTTCGAGCAGCGGCCCGAAGCGGCCGAGATCGAACGACATCGGATCACGGTCAACCCAGAAGATCGCATGCGGATTGCCCATGGAAGCGACCGAGGGCGAATGCAGCACGGGATTGTCGATCGGCCCGATTTGCAGCTCGATGCGGCTGGTATCGTGGAATTCTTCCGCAAGCGGGATCTTGTCCCAGTCGAAGACCGGCTTGCCCATATCGACGGAGATCGTCCCGTCTTCATGCTCGGTGGCATTGAGGATGCCGGCCACCGTCTGGAATGTGAAAACCTTCTTGCCGGTTTCCGAGGCAAGCGCCTGCACAACGCAGCGCGTGCCGTTGCCACAGGCCTGCGCCTTCGAGCCGTCGGAGTTCAGAATATCGATCCAGGCATCTGTGCCAGCTGCCTTTGGATCATGGATCGCCATGATCTGGTCGAACTGTGTGTCGTCAGCGGCATTCAGCGCGATTGCCGCCGCAGGCGCTACCTTGTCTGTGCGGCCGCGCATGTCGACGACCAGGATCTTGTTGCCAAGCCCGTTCATCTTCGCGAATTCGACCGTTGCGCTCATAGTGTCATGTCCGTCTCTGTTTGGGCTGTATATGGCGGAAATGCGGGGGAATTACCAGTGGCTTGACTGGCGGTGGATGAGCCACACATTGCCAAAGAGCAAATGCCGTGACCTCATATTTAAGAATGAGTGCAGATATCTAGCGCTTTTCGCCGCTTCGGGGCATTCTTGCTCTGGGATGGTGCTTTTGGCAGGGAGGATCGCCGATGCGCTGCGTCACCGTACTTGGGCCCTCGCAGACGGGAAAAACGACACTCGTCGCAAAGCTGGCCTCGCTCGAGGGAACGCCCAGAAAGTCAGCCTCTCCATATGGATCAAGCCTGACGGAATTTGACTTCAAGGACGAAGCGTGGTGTGCGATCGACACTCCCGGGGCAAATGAGGCACTGGCCCTGGCGCAGGATGCCCTGCTCGTCAGCGACGCCTGTATCCTCTGCATATCGCCGACGCCTGATGAAGCCGTGCTGGCAGCACCCTATCTGCGCGCCATCGAGGCCTCCGGCACGCCCTGCCTGATTTTCATCAACAGGATGGACGAGCCGCGCGGCCGGTTGCGCGATGTCATTGCCGCACTTCAGACCTATTCCAACCATCCGCTTGTCCTGCGGCAAGTACCCATCCGCGAAGGCGACCGGATCGTCGGCAGCTGCGACCTGATTTCCGAACGCGCCTGGCGCTATCGGGAAGGTCAGCCGTCCGCGCTGATCGAGCTGCCGCAGGATGCCGTCGAGCGGGAGCACGAGGCGCGGGCCGAAATGCTGGAACAGCTCTCGGAGTTCGATGACTGGCTTCTCGAGGAGCTCATCGAAGACCGGGAGCCGGCAAGCGATACGCTGTTTACGATCTCTTCGCGAATTCTCAAGGAGAACCGGGTTATCCCCGTGCTGTTCGGCTCAGCCTCGCACAGCAACGGCATCATGCGCCTGATGAAGGCCCTTCGCCACGAAGCGCCGCCGGCAACGGCACTGCGGTCGAGGCTCGCAGGAAGTGTGGAAGAAGCGGCCCTTTCTGCCGTGAGTTTCCACGCCTACCACAAGGCTAATGTCGGCAAGACGGTGCTGGTGCGGGCGCTCGCCGACGGCTTGAAGCAGGGCGCTCCCTTGGGCGGCGCCACGCTGGGTCCGCTGCAGGAGGCCGGCAACGGAAAGCCAATCAGTGGCAGCGTGGAGGCTGGCAGCGTCTTTGCCGCACTCAAATCCGACCATCTGCCAGCGACTGCCCTGCTGACGCAGACAGCCAGCGTCGAGCCGCCCGATTGGACGACACCGCCGACACCGATGCTGGAAAGAATTCTCGTTCCCGGCAGCGAACGGGACGAAACCAAGCTTTCCGCGACGCTGGCGAAACTGGCGGAAACCGATCGCGGCTTGAAGGTGATGCAGGAGGAAGGCACAGGCGCGGCGCTGATCTGCGCCCAGGGGCCGGTCCATCTGCGTGATCTCCGCAAAACACTGTCGGAGGTCTTCCGCGTCGAAGTTTCCGAACGCGCACCAAACCCCGTATACCGAGAAACCATTTCCAAACCTTCGGATGTGCGCTACCGGCACCGCAAGCAAACGGGCGGCGCCGGACAGTTCGCAGACGTGCAACTCAGCGTCAGGCCGAACGAGCGCGGCCAGGGCTTCACCTTCGGCGAAAGCGTCAAGGGCGGGACCGTACCCCGAAACTACATCCCAGCTGTTGAAGCCGGCGCCCGCGAAGCCATGGAGAAAGGTCCGCTCGGCTTCCAGGTCGTCGATGTCGACGTCGTGCTGACCGACGGCCAGTATCACTCGGTCGACAGCTCCGATTTCGCCTTCCGGACCGCTGGGAAAATGGGCGTCAAGCAAGCGCTTTCACAAGCTTCCGCCGTTCTCATGCAGCCTGTGGTGCGGGTGGAGATCCATATCCCCTCGGTCTATTCCGGCGGAATGGTGACGCTCGTCTCCTCGCTCAAGGGACAGGTGCTCGGCTTCGACCGGGACGAGAACGCGAAGGGCTGGGATATATTTCGAGCGCTCGTGCCTGGCGGCGTGCTTGATGAATTGGCCCGGTCGCTCAGATCGGCAACGCAGGGCATCGGCCACTTCTCCAAGACCTTCGATCATTTCGAAGAACTCTACGGCAAGGAGGCCGACACCATCATCAATGCGCATGGTGCCGGAGCCCACGCGCATTGATCATGCCGCTGGCACGTCGAATACCTCGCCGGCTCTAAGCGGCCTGAACCGCTCCTGCGGTATTTCGCGCTCGGCCAAGGCTGTCTTTAGCGCCTTGACCGGCGTCTCGATTGCCTCGTCGGTCAGCTGGAACGTCGCAAAGTGATGGCCGGCCACATAGGCAGCATTGGCAAGCTCCATTCCCATCACCGCTTCATCAGGATTCTGATGTTGGCCCTTCATGAACCAGCGCGGTTCATAGGCTCCGAAAGGCAGGACGGCGAGGCGAAAGGCACCATGCTTCTGCTGGGCAGCCCTGTAGTTGACGCCCCCATGAAAGCCCGTATCCCCGACATGGTAGATCTTCCCGGCTGGCGTTGACAGGACGAAGGCGGCCCAGAGCGCCATGCGACGATCCCCGGTGCCGCGTGCCGACCAATGATGCACCGGCTCGGCATCGATGCGGATGCCGGCAAGCGGGATGCGCTCGCCCCAATCCATCGCCGTCACCTGCATGGTGGGAACGGCGCGACGAATGATCGTATCGTTGCCAAGCGGCGTTACGACATGCGGCCGATGCCTCGCCTGCAGCCGCCTGAGCGTCGCGACATCGAGATGATCGTAGTGGTTATGCGAAACGAGAACGAGGTCGATCGGCGGCAGGTCGTCGAACGCGATACCGGGTGCCACGACGCGCTTCGGTCCGGCGAAGGCGAAGGGGCTGGCCCGATCGGACCATACGGGATCTGTCAGGATATTGAGCCCCGCGACCTGCACCAGCATCGTCGCGTGGCCGACCATGGTTACCCGCAGATCGTCGCCATCAACGCGCGCATCCGGCTTGGCCGGTACGAAAGGGCTCGGAACCGACTTCGGCCAGCGATCGCGGTTGCCGCCAAACTGCCATCGCATCAGATCTCGAAAACCGAGAGGCTCGATACCATCCGGATTGAAGAAATGCGTGCCGTCGAAGTGATCGGAGACAGGCCCTTGATAGTAGGGATTGCGTCTTTTGGCCGTAGGCATACAAAGCGATTCCGTTGCAGGGAAAGCAGATCTGGGATCGGGCGCGCGCTTTTGAAAGGTCGAAACGCCGTCTTTTCTCGGCGTTCCCTTGACTCGCGGTCCGTTTTCCTGTTTACCGCCGCTCAATCTGCGACGAGCTTCAAGACTCGAGCCACCGACCGGGACCCGTAGAGGTATAAAGAGATCCCGGAGGTCCACACCCGACAGCGCGATGCGCCCTCGGGTGCTTTTTGGCTATGCGTCTTGTTTTCGTCAAGGAAAAGCACAAGGTTTCCGTCTTCAGGAAATCACAAGGAAGAGCCGATGTTTGAGAACCTCCAGGACCGTCTTGGATCCATTCTGAATGGACTGACAGGCCGTGGCGCGCTTTCGGAAAGCGATGTTTCCGCAGCGCTGCGCGAGGTTCGCCGCGCGCTTCTGGAGGCTGACGTGGCGCTCGATGTCGTGCGCTCCTTTACCGATCGCGTCCGCGAAAAGGCCGTCGGCGCCGAGATCCTGAAATCGATCAAGCCCGGCCAGATGGTCGTCAAGATCGTCCATGACGAGCTGATCGAGATGCTCGGCGGCGAAGGCGTCGGCGTCGACCTGCATGCGGCCGCCCCCGTCGTCATCATGATGGTCGGTCTGCAGGGCTCCGGTAAGACGACGACGACCGCGAAGATCGCCAAACGGCTCACCGACCGCGAGAAGAAGAAGGTGCTGATAGCGTCGCTTGATACGCGACGTCCGGCCGCCCAGGAGCAGCTGCGCCAGCTTGGTGTCCAGACTGGTGTCGACACGCTGCCCGTTATTGCCGGCCAGTCGCCGACCGATATCGCCGCGCGCGCCGTGCAAGCAGCCCGGCTCGGTGGCCATGACGTCGTCATCCTCGACACCGCCGGCCGCACGCATATCGACGAGCCCTTGATGGTCGAAATGGCCGACATCAAGAAGAAGTCGAATCCGCATGAAATCCTGCTGGTCGCGGACTCGCTGACCGGTCAGGACGCCGTCAACCTGGCGCGCAACTTCGACGAGCGCGTCGGCATCACCGGCCTCGTGCTCACCCGCATGGACGGCGATGGCCGTGGCGGTGCAGCACTTTCGATGCGCGCGGTGACAGGCAAGCCGATCAAGCTCATCGGTGTCGGCGAGCGTATGGGCGAACTCGAAGAGTTCCATCCCCGCCGTATTGCTGACCGCATCCTCGGCATGGGCGATATCGTTTCGCTCGTCGAGCGCGCCGCTGAAAACATCGACGCCGAGAAGGCGGCTGCCATGGCCGCCAAGATGGCCAAGGGCAAGTTCGATCTCAACGACCTCGCCGACCAGCTGCGCCAGATGCAGAAGATGGGTGGCATGGGCGGCATCATGAGCATGATGCCCGGCATGGCTGGGATGAAGGACAAGATGGCCTCGGCCGGTCTGAACGACAGCCTGTTCGGCCGTCAGCTCGCCATCATCGGCTCGATGACCAAGGCCGAGCGCGCCAACCCCGATATTCTCAAGCACTCCCGCAAGAAGCGCATCGCCGCCGGCTCTGGCACCGATGCCGCCGACATCAACAAGCTTCTGAAGATGCATCGCCAGATGGCGGACATGATGAAGATGATGGGCGGCAAGGGTAAGGGCGGCCTGATGAAGCAGATGATGGGTGGCCTTGCCGGCAAGATGGGCCTTGGTGGCCTTGGCGGTGGCATGCCCGATCTTTCGAATATCGACCCCAAGCAGCTCGAAGCGCTCCAGAAGCAAGCTGAAGCTGCCGGTCTAGGAAAGCCGGGCGGCGGGCTGCCCGGCCTCGGCGGTGGCGGTTTGCCGGGTCTGGGCGGCGCCAAGCTGCCGGGTCTCGGCGGTGGTTTCCCAGGCCTTCCCGGCCTGCCCAAGAAGAAGTGAAGGGGTCGCGTAGACAATGATTGATCCTGAAATCAAAGCCCAACTTTCGAACTATCGCCAGTCGATCGACAACATCGACGCCGCGCTGGTCCATATCCTGGCCGAACGCTTCCGCTGCACCAAAGAGGTCGGCGTTCTCAAGGCCAAGTACAAGTTGCCGCCGGCCGATCCGGCGCGCGAAGAATACCAGATCGAACGTCTCCGCCATCTGGCGAAGGATGCCAATCTGGATCCGGATTTCGCCGAGAAGTTCCTGAACTTCATCATCAAGGAAGTCATCCGGCATCATGAGCAGATCGCTGCAGACCACGCCGAAAACGGCGCCGCAGCAAAATGAACCATACCGCCGGATCAGGCGGTCCAGAAAAGTCCAAGGAGTAAAGAAAATGGCACTGAAAATTCGTCTCGCACGCGGTGGTTCCAAGAAGCGCCCGTACTACCACATCGTTCTCGCCGACGCCCGTTCGCCGCGCGATGGCCGCTTCCTCGAGAACCTCGGTTCCTGGAACCCGATGCTCGCCAAGGACAACGGCGCTCGCATCACGCTGAACAACGACCGCATCAAGCACTGGCTCGATCAGGGCGCACAGCCGACCGATCGCGTTCTGCGCTTCCTCAACGAAGCCGGCCTCGCAAAGCGCGATGCCAAGAACAACCCGGAAAAGGCAAAGCCGGGCAAGAAGGCTCAGGAGCGCGCTGCTGAAAAGGCTCAGAAGGCCGCCGACGCTGCTGAAGCTGCTGCTTCCGCAGAATAATCGGGAACCTTCCCTTATCGAACGGGCGGCATGGCGACATGCCGCCCGTTTTCGTTTCCATTCCGCTGCACTTCGTTTAAGAGAAGCCCAGATTTGCGGCTTCATGTGAAGGACGTCATGCCAAAGCTTGAAAACCCGGTTCTGATGGCAACGATCGGTGGCGCCCAAGGCCTGCGCGGCGAAGTACGCGCTAAGGCCTATACCGCCGATCCGACCGCGCTCGGCGACTACGGCAACCTGCACAGCCTTGATGGCCGCACCTTCGAGATTCTCGATATCCGGGAAATGAAGAACGTCGTCGTCGTCCGATTCCGCGGCATCAACGACCGCAATGCCGCCGAGGCGCTGAACGGACTGGAGCTCTACATCGAGCGCGACAACCTGCCGGACGAGGAGCTGGAAGAAGACGAATTCTTCTACGCCGATCTCGAGGGTCTGGAAGCGCTCGACGACCAGGGCGTCAGCTATGGCACCGTGACCGGCGTTTTCGACTTCGGCGCCGGCGATCTGCTGGAGCTCAAGGGTCCCGGCAAGCGCCCGGTATTGATCCCCTTCTCTGAAGCCTCGGTTCTCGACATCGACCTTGAAAGCGGCAGGATCACCATCGATCCGCTCGCCGCTGGCCTCGTCGATAGTGAGGATGACGCACCGAACTTCACGCCCGACAAGCCGAAAAAGAAGAAGTGAGGCCGTCGATGGCGTTTCGCGCGACCGTGCTGACCCTCTATCCGGAAATGTTTCCGGGCCATCTCGGCTACTCCCTCGCCGGGAAGGCGATGGAGCGTGGCCAATGGTCGCTCGATACCCTGCAGATCCGCGACTTTGCCACCGACAAACACCGCACCGTCGATGATACGCCCGCTGGCGGCGGCGCCGGCATGGTGCTCAAGCCCGACGTTCTCGCCCGCGCCATCGACAGCGCCTCCGAGAACGACAGCCGCCCCCGGCTGCTGATGAGCCCGCGCGGAAAACCGCTGACGCAGGAACGCGTACGCGAGCTTGCTTCCGGCGATGGCGTCATCATCGTTTGCGGTCGCTTTGAAGGTGTCGATCAGCGCGTTATCGATGCGCGCGAGCTGGAAGAGGTCTCGATCGGCGACTACGTGCTGTCGGGCGGCGAACCGGCTGCACTCACCATACTGGATGCGATCGTCCGCATCCTGCCTGGCGTCATGGGCAATGATCTTTCCGGACTGCATGAGAGCTTCGAAGGCGGCCTGCTGGAGCATCCGCACTACACCCGTCCCAGGGAATGGGAGGGCCGCGAGATTCCGCCGATCCTCACATCGGGCAATCACGGCGCGATCGAGAAATGGCGCCGCGAGCAGGCGTTGCAGCTGACCCGGGAACGACGCCCGGATCTGCTGGAAGAATAAAAAATGCCCGGCCGATGCCGGGCATTCGAGTTTTGGGTGTCAGTTGGTAGCGCCCACCGCAGAGCCGCGTGCGCTCGCGCGCAATGCGTAGTAGACATCACCGCCGATGCCGACGCCGAAGAACCAGCCATAGGTCCCCCACCATTCCGGCAAGATCGACGTGAACGTCGGCAGGATCGATGAGAATAGCGAGCCGACCACGAAGGCGATGAAGGCATTCGTGTGCCAGCCATTCTGGAAGCGGAACTCGCCATACTCCTGATAAAGATCCGCGACGTTCAGCTCACCCTTCCGGATCAGATAGTAGTCGACCATCATGATCCCGAAGATCGGGCCCATCGTCGAACCGATGAAGTTGACGAAGTGCGCGGCACCCGTTTCCCACGGCGCGAACGGATAGAGCACCAACGCAATCAGGGCGGCAATCCAACCGCCCCGCTTAAAGCTGATCTGGCGGGGGAAGACATTCGAGAAATCGAAGGCCGGCGAGACGAAGTTGGCGACCACGTTGATGCCGAGCGTTGCAACGGCGAAGGTCAGCGCCGCAAGCAATGCCAAGAACCAGTTGTCGAACTTCGCGGAGATCGCCTCCGGATGCAGCAGTACTTCGCCGTAGACGGTGAATGCCGCCGTCGTTGTGACACCCGCGACGAGGCAGAAGGCGAGCAGGTTGATCGGCAGGCCCCAGAGATTGCCCTTGCGCAAGGTCTTGGTGTCCTTCGTATAGCGCGAGAAATCGCAGAAATTCAGGTAGAGAGCCGCAAAGTAGGGGATCCATGTCGCGGCAACCGCGGCAAGAGCCGCAAACGAGCCTGGCTCGCCGGCGATGCTGCTCCCCTGTTGTGCATTTGACAAATATTTAATCAAACGAGTCACAGGCTTGATATCGTGCAGCACTGGCAAAAGCCCAGTTTTGCGGTCGGCGCTGCGAAATTTCCGGGCCAAAGGGGTGACAAAGCCTGCGCAATACGGTATGCGCACGCCCGGAATGGGAAAACTCCCATCAACCACGTAAAGAAAAACAGACGAATTCGCTCCTGCCCTCACCGGCAAATATCTGCGGCTCGACCAAGGATAGATCGTTCAGAGCGCTCTGGCTGTTGAACCAACAAAGAGGTTGAGTCATGAATATCATTCAGCAGCTTGAGGCCGAACAGGTCGCCAAGATCGAAGCCCAGCGCACGCTTCCGGAATTCTCCCCGGGCGACACCGTTCGCGTCAACGTCCGCGTCAAGGAAGGCAACCGTACCCGCGTACAGGCCTACGAAGGCGTTTGCATCGCTCGCTCCGGCGGCGGCCTGCAGGAGAACTTCACGGTTCGCAAAATCTCCTACGGCGAAGGCGTCGAGCGCGTATTCCCGGTCTGCTCCCCTGCTATCGAAAGCGTAGAAGTCGTTCGCCGTGGTAAGGTCCGTCGCGCGAAGCTCTACTACCTGCGCGATCGTCGCGGCAAGTCGGCTCGTATCGTCGAGAACACCGGCACCCGCGCTCGCAAGCTCAACGACGCCGAGCGTCAGGCAGTTGCCGAGGAAAAGGCGCGCCTGGAAGCCGAAAAGGTTGCAGCAGCTCAGGCGCTCGCAGCCGAAAAGGCAGCACAGGAAGCTGCAGAAGCCAAGGCAGCAGCAGAAGCTGCCGCAGCGGCTGAACCGGCAGCAGAATAAGTTTCAATCCTTCGAGATTGTGGGAAGGCGACCTTCGGGTCGCCTTTTTTGTTGCTCGCTAGCGCGCCACTGGCAGGTCGGATCGCGTCAGCCGCGCCCAGCGCCATTGTCCGAAATTCCAAACAGCCCGTGCGGAATGCATGCCGTTATCGCAAGAGCCGGTCTGACCTATTTCTGCCCTGTCTTTAAACGGAGCAGATCATGTCCAATCTCGAAAAATCGGGCACATTCACACTCGGCGACAGCACGGTGGCGCGGCTTGGCTACGGGGCCATGCAACTTGCTGGCAAGGGCGTCTTCGGACCCCCGAAGGATCGCGCCGAGGCAATCGCTGTGTTGCGCGAAGCAGTCGAAAGCGGCGTCAACCACATCGACACCAGCGACTTCTACGGCCCGCACATCACCAACCAGATCATCAGGGAGGCGCTGCATCCTTATCGGGATAATCTTGTGATCGTCACGAAGATCGGAGCAACGCGTGGGCCAGACGCGTCGTGGAACCCGGCCTTCTCGAAAGAAGCGCTGACGCGGGCAATTCACGACAACCTCAAGAATCTGGGCCTCGAGGTGATCGATGTGGTCAATCTGCGAGCCATATTTGATGTCCATGGCCCGGCGGAGGGATCTCTGGAAGAACCCCTCACCGTCCTCGCCGATCTTCAGCGCCAGGGCCTTGTCAGACACGTTGGCCTCTCCAACGTCACCACCAAGCAAGTCGCGGATGGCAGAAAGATCACCGAAATCGTTTGCGTTCAAAACCAGTACAATCTTGTGCATCGCGGGGATGATCCGCTGATCGACCAGCTCGCGACGGAAGGAACAGCCTATGTGCCTTTCTTTCCGCTCGGGGGCTTCTCGCCATTGCAATCGTCCACGCTGTCGGATGTCGCTGCGGAGCTTGACGCAACACCGATGCAGGTTGCTCTTGCGTGGCTTCTGCAGCGCGCGCCGAATATCTTGCTCATACCCGGCACCTCGTCACGTCTCCACCTCAGGGAGAACCTCGCGGTCGCCGATATCACCTTGCCCACCGGAGCCATTGAGAAACTGGATGGTATCGCGTCTCGCTGACGACATTTGCGATCTGTCCCGCAAAAATCTTCGCATGGAAGGGCGGTCTTTGGACCGCCTTTTCTGATTTTGAACGGCGACATACGGCAATTCTCTTGCCATCCGCTTCGCAACTATGACAGGTTTCGCGAGCTATATTTCGGGGAGATATTTAATGCCGTTCCGTCGCACTGTCCTTGCAGGACTGACCGCCCTCGTCCTGTCGCCGCTGGCCGCCTTCGCCGCCGACCTTCCCGACCTCAAGGGCAAGTCGGTCGTCGTCGTCACCGAGAACGCCTATCCGCCGTTACAGTTCGTCGATCCGAAGTCGGGCAAGGCGATCGGCTGGGAATATGATGCGATGAACGAGATCGCCAAGCGGCTGAATTTCAAGGTCGAGTACCAGAACACCAGCTGGGACGCGATGATCCAAGCGGTCTCCGACAACCAGTACAACATCGGCATGACCGGTATCACCATCAAGGATGATCGCAAGGCCAAGGTCGATTTTTCCGATCCCTACATGCGTTCGCAGCAGTTCATGCTGGTGCGCGGCGATGAAAGCCGCTTCACCGACGCAAAGACCTTCGGCGCCTTCAATGAAGGCCTCGTCGGCGCGCAGCCGGGCACGTCGCCTTTCTACACCGCCGTCTACGAAATCCTTGACGGCAACGAGCAAAACCCGCGCGTCAAGCTCTTCGAAACCTTCGGCGCCACCGTCCAGGCGCTCAAGGCCGGCGACGTCGACGTGGTGCTGACCGACAGCGTCGCTGCCAAGGGCTATGTCGACGCCTCGAACGGCGGCCTGAAGGTCATTGGCGGCCCGCTCGGCACGGAGGATTTCGGTTTCATCTTCCCGAAGGGCTCCGATCTCGTCGCCGCGGTCAATGCCGCAATCGCAAGCCTGAAGGCCGACGGCACCTTCGACGCGCTGAACAAGAAGTGGTTCCTCGACTACAAGATGGGCGAATGATCCCGTCTTCGGTTAACGCGTGATGGCTCCGCAGCCAGCCCCTGGCGGGCATGTGAAGGGCGACTACCCCTGGTGGCTGGTCGCCCTTGTCGCGATCGGAATCGTCCTTGCCGTCGTCATCATCGCCAACGACATCTATGCGCAGGTCTTCCGCACCGTCTTCAATGGCGTCGGCGTTACCATCTTCGTGACGCTGGTGGGCTTTGCGCTGGCGACCCTTCTCGGCCTCGGCGTCGCGTTGCTCGGATTGTCCGACAGTATCGCGCTCCGCCAGATCTCGCGTTGTTACATCGAGGTGATCCGCGGCGTGCCGATGCTGGTGCTGCTCTTCTATGTCGCCTTCGTCGGCGCCCCCGGCATCGTCGCCGCCTACAACTTCCTGACCAGTCCGCTGATCCAGGCAGGCTTTAGCGAACCAGTGATGGTGCGCGACTTCTCGCTGATGTGGCGAGCGATCATCGCCCTTATGATCGGCTACTCCTCTTTCATCGCCGAAGTCTTCCGCGCCGGCATTCAGTCCGTCGACCACGGCCAGATCGAGGCGGCCAAGGCGCTCGGCCTGTCGCGCTATCACCGCTTCCGCTTCGTCGTCTTTCCGCAGGCGATCAAGGTGATCTTCCCGCCCCTGTCGAACGATTTCGTAGCGATGGTCAAGGACTCGTCGCTGGTGTCGGTGCTCGGTGTCTCCGACATCACGCAGATGGGCAAGATCTATGCCTCCGGCTCCTTTCGCTTCTTTGAAACCTATTCGATCGTCACCTATATCTACCTCATCCTGACGATCGGTTTGTCGCTTGCCCTGAGGCAGGTGGAGAAACGGATGCGCGGGAAAGACCGGCGCTAGCGGCCGAATGATTCGAATTGCCGCCGTCGCGAAAAATTGGTATGTGACAGCGCATGGAATCCAAGTTCAGTTGCATTGGGGCGCATATTTTCGTGCTGCAGGATCACTACCGCCTGCCGGCACGTTTCTTTGCGGCCGTTTCCGGTGCACTCAACAGCCGACTTCGTTGATCGAATGACGGCCCGGCGGGCCTCACCGCCACCAACTCCATTTTTCCATACGCATCCAAGAACGGACCTACCGCCATGAGCGCACCGCGTACCCTTTACGACAAGATCTGGGACGACCACCTGGTCGATCAGCAGGACGACGGCACCTGTCTTCTCTACATCGACCGCCACCTGGTCCACGAAGTCACCTCGCCGCAGGCCTTCGAAGGCCTGCGCATGACTGGCCGCAAGGTTCGCGCGCCGGAAAAGACGCTGGCTGTGGTCGACCACAACGTCCCGACGTCACCTGATCGCCATCTCGGCATCAAGAACGAAGAGAGCCGTATCCAGGTCGAGCAACTCGCCATCAACGCCGCCGAATTCAATGTCGAGTACTACTCGGAAAACGACAAGCGCCAGGGCATCGTCCACATCATCGGACCGGAACAGGGCTTCACCCTGCCCGGCATGACGATTGTCTGCGGCGACAGCCACACCTCGACGCATGGCGCCTTCGGCTCGCTCGCCCATGGCATCGGCACGTCTGAGGTCGAGCACGTGCTCGCCACCCAGACGCTGATCCAGAAGAAGGCGAAGAACATGCTGGTGCAGGTCGACGGCGTACTGCCGGCTGGCGTCACCGCCAAGGATATCGTTCTCGCCATCATCGGTGAAATCGGCACCGCCGGCGGCACCGGCTACGTCATCGAATACGCCGGCGAAGCCATTCGCGCGCTGTCGATGGAAGGCCGCATGACGATCTGCAACATGTCGATCGAAGGCGGCGCCCGCGCCGGCCTGATCGCGCCCGATGAGACCACCTTCGAGTACATCAAGGGCAAGCCGCGCGCGCCGAAGGGCGAGGCGCTGGAACAGGCAATCGCTTACTGGAAGACCCTGAAGTCGGACGAAGGCGCGCATTTCGACCGCGTCGTGAAGCTCAACGCCGCCGAACTGCCGCCAATCGTATCCTGGGGCTCTTCGCCGGAGGACGTCATTTCCGTTCAGGGCGTCGTTCCGAACCCTGATGAAATCCCCGAAGAGACGAAGCGCGCTTCCAAGTGGCGTGCGCTTGATTACATGGGCCTGAAGCCCGGCACCCCGATCACCGAGATCAACATCGACCGCGTCTTCATCGGCTCCTGCACGAACGGCCGCATCGAAGACCTGCGCGCTGTTGCCAAGGTCGTCGAGGGCAAGACCGTTGCCTCGACCGTCAACGCCATGATCGTTCCGGGCTCCGGCCTCGTGAAGGAGCAAGCGGAGAAGGAAGGCCTCGACAAGATCTTCAAGGCGGCCGGCTTTGACTGGCGCGAGCCCGGCTGCTCCATGTGCCTCGCCATGAACGACGACCGCCTGAAGCCCGGCGAACGTTGCGCCTCGACCTCGAACCGCAACTTCGAAGGCCGCCAGGGCTTCAAGGGTCGTACGCACCTGGTGTCTCCAGCGATGGCCGCCGCAGCGGCGATCGCCGGCCACTTCGTCGATATCCGCGAGTGGAACTAAGCATAAGGGCCTCCCCTTCGGAAACGAGGGGGAGGCTATCTCAGCAGACACCGGACGTATTCGGTGCGACAATCGCCGCGTTCGACCCCCTGGCTCCTTTCAGGTGAGCATATGAGCGCCGCAAATCCCTCCACCAAACGACGCCTGCTTCTTCTTCGTCACGCCAAATCCGCATGGCCGGAGGACGTGGCCGACCACGACCGCCCGCTGGCCGGCCGTGGAGAAAAGACAGCGCCATTGATGGGCCGCTACCTCGCGCGTGAAAAGCTTATTCCCGATCTCGTGCTTGTATCGTCCGCGCGCCGCACGCAGCAGACCTGGAAACTCGTCGCCAAAAAGCTGCCGCCCTCGATCGCAAAGCAGGATTCGGAGGACTTGTACGAAGCCTCTGCGGCGAAGATCGCTGCCGTCGTGCAGTCGATCGATCCATCGGTCCGGACCCTCATGCTGATCGGACACAATCCCGGTTTTCAGGATCTTGCGGATGGCCTGATCGGTGCAGGCGACCCGGAGGCATGTGTTGGCATCAGGGAGAAATTCCCGACAGCCGCACTTGCCGTCATCGAGTTCGATGTGGATCGCTGGAAAGGGCTAAAGCCAAAGAGCGGCACGCTGGAGCGGTTCGTCACGCCGCGTTCGCTCGCCTGAGTGAAAACTGCGTCTCCCTCCTCCCCGCATAAAGAGGAGGGAGCGCAAAGTTCAGATCAGAAATTGGCCGTGTACGGATCCGGCCCCATGCGGGCGCTCTTGTCGTCAAGCTTGGCAATCGCCGCCATGTCGGCTGCATCCAGCTTGAAATCGAAGACCTTGAAATTCTCCTCAATGCGCGACGGCGTCACCGACTTCGGAATGACGACGAGACCGCTGTCGATGTGCCAACGGATGATGACCTGCGCGGGTGTCTTTCCGTGCTTCCTGGCGATCTCGCCAATCGTCGCATCGGCGATCAACTTGCCCTGACCGAGCGGGCTCCAGGATTCGGTGGCAATGTTCAGCTTCTTGTGCGCTTCCTGCGCCGCCCGCTGCTGGAAATCCGGATGCAGCTCGATCTGGTTGATGACAGGGACGACACCTGTATCGCCGATGATCTGTTCGAGATGGTCGGGATAGAAGTTGGAAACGCCGATCGAACGAGCGCGGCCCTCTTCCCGGATCTTCACGAAGGCCTTCCAGGTTTCGCGATAGAGCCCACGCTGCGGCGACGGCCAGTGGATGAGGTAGAGATCGACATAATCAGTACCGAGCTTCCTCAGGCTGCCTTCGAAGGCGCGCATGGTCGCGTCGTAGCCCTGGTCGGTGTTGCGGAGCTTGGTGGTGACGAAAATGTCCTTGCGATCGAGGCCGGACGAGCGGATGCCCTCGCCGACGCCTTCCTCGTTGTCGTAGCCGGACGCCGTGTCGATGTGGCGATAGCCGGCGGCAATGGCCGTGCGCACCGTCGGTGCCGCAATCTCCTGGGGCGTCTGCCACACGCCGAGACCGACCTGGGGAATGGAATGTCCGTCATGGAAAGTGATGATGGGTTGCTGTGCCACAATATGTCTCCGAAATTTTGAAGAATTGGACGGGGCATGATTGAATCCGCTTCTTGCGGATTTCCCTGCGCGCATTTCAGCCGTGCGCCGGTCGAAAGGGCATATAGGTAAGCGGGACTGGTTTATCACCCCCGAGCGTCAAAGAACACGAACGACATTGCCTCTGCGCATGAAGGGCAGAAGACGCTGCATATCGCGCGGATGAACGGCGACGCAGCCGGCGGTCGGCTCGTAACCCGGCCCGATCAGATGGAAGAAAATCGCGGAGCCCCGATTGCGCGCCCGAGCCGTGACGTTCCAGTCGAGCACGAGGCAGATGTCGTAGAGGCCGTCCTTGCGCTTCATCTCCTCATGGCTGCGGCCGAAGGGCGCCCGGACCGGGCGATTGTAATTGGCGTCGTCCGGCTGGTCGCACCAGAGCATATCCTCACGGATGCGGCGAATTGCAAGCGGCGTCTGCAGATGTGTGGGCCGGTCGCCACGGCGGAAGCCGGAAAGCAGCTTCATCGAGGCGATTGGGGTGGCGCCATCTCCCTCGCGCTTGAGAACCGTTCGGCCTGAACGACCGATCGCTGCAGGCACCCTGAGGGCGCCGAACTGGATCAAAGCCCTGCTTTTTTTGCCGGGCGCAGGACGAACGAGGAGGGTCGTCGACTTTATCCGCGTCGGACGCCTTGTTTTCTCCATTTTTCTCACATGTGTTTGCGATTGCTAGGATTGTGATTGAAATCACATAGCATCGTATACGACAACAGCTCGGTCGCCCGATCTTTGCCAATGCCGGAAAATTGGCGTAGGAGTGAGGGACCGTAGGCGAGGGAAAGAGCCGCATGACCGCACGCACCATTCTCTTGGTGGATGATGATGACGACCTCCGCGAGACACTCACGGAGCAGCTTTCGCTCTATGACGAATTCACGGTCCTCCAGGAAACGACAGCGGCCAAGGGTGTCGAGCGCGCGCGATCAACGCCGATCGACCTGTTGATCATGGATGTGGGCCTGCCTGACATGGACGGCCGCGAAGCCGTGAAGCTGCTGCGCAAGGGCGGCTTGAAAGCCCCGATCATCATGCTGACCGGCCATGACACGGACTCGGATACGATCCTGGGCTTGGAGGCTGGCGCTAACGACTACATCGCGAAGCCCTTCCGCTTTGCCGTCCTGCTTGCCCGCATCCGCGTGCAGCTCCGGCAGCACGAGCAGAGCGAGGACGCCACCTTCAATGTCGGCCCCTATGTCTTCAAGCCGAGCCAGAAGCTCCTGACGATGGACAGCGGGCAGAAGATCCGTCTGACCGAAAAGGAAGCCGCGATCATTCGCTACCTCTATCGCGCGGAGCAAAAGGTCGTCACCCGTGACGTGCTGCTGGAAGAGGTGTGGGGTTACAATTCGGGGGTGACGACACACACCCTGGAAACCCACGTTTACCGTCTCCGCCAGAAGATCGAACGCGATCCCTCCAACGCCGAGATTCTGGTAACGGAAAACGGCGGCTACAAGATCATACCGTAGCATGGCCCTAAACGACGACATCAGGCTACTGTCGCAGCTGCCGCTGTTCCACGGCATGTCCGAGGATCAGCTGCGTCTGATCGCCTTTGGTGCGGATCGCCGCGTCATGTCGGCCGGCCAGATGCTCTTCCGCGAGGGCTCGCCGGCAGAAAGCGCCTATGTGATCCTCAGCGGCAATGTCGAACTCAGCCGCACCGGTCGCGACGGTCAGCCCGAGATCCAGAACACCGTCGGACCCGGCACGCTTCTATCCGAACTTGCCCTGATCACCTTGGTCGAGCGCAAGTTTACGGCCGTTGCAACGGAAGACACGAGCATCATCCGCATCACGCGCTCACTCTTCCATCGGTTGATCGAGGAGTATCCGGATGCAGCCCGGTTGATCGAGAGCCGTATCCGCGACAATATTGCCGAGCTTGCGGCCAGAGCCGCGGCCCAGCTTCACCGCTTTGTCTGACAGATCAGAGATTGAAGTGCGCCGTGACAGGCACGTGGTCGGACGGCCGCTCCCAGCCGCGCGCTTCCTTCAGGATGTCGATGCGCTGCAGGTGTGGCCCAAGATCCTTTGAGCTCCAGATGTGGTCAAGGCGGCGGCCGCGATCGGCCGCTTCCCAGTCCTTGGCGCGATAGCTCCACCAGGTATAGAGCTTTTCGTTCTCAGGCACGTGCTGCCGCATAAGGTCGAGCCAGGCGCCGCGCTGCATCACCTGGAGAAGGCCTTCCGTCTCCACGGGCGTGTGGCTGACGATCTTCAGCAACTGCTTGTGGGACCAGACGTCCTGCTCAAGCGGAGCGATGTTGAGGTCGCCGACAAGGATTGAGGATGTATTCGCCTCGCCATTTGCCTTGAGCTGCTTCATTTCCTCGATGAAATCGAGCTTGTGGCCGAACTTCGGATTGATCTCCCGATCCGGTTCGTCGCCTCCGGCCGGCACGTAGAAGTTATGCAGGCGAATGCGCCGGCTACCGCGCTCGAAGATGGCCGAGATGTGCCGCGCGTCACCGACGTTGCAATAGTCCTGCCGGTGGTCCTCGACCAATGGAACGCGCGATGCAATCGCAACGCCATGATAGCCCTTCTGGCCGTGGATGATGATGTGTTCGTAGCCAATCGCGCGCAACGGCGAGGCAGGAAACAAGTCGTTCGGAACCTTCGTTTCCTGGAAGCAAAGGATGTCCGGCTTATGTTTGAGGACGAATTGCTCGACGATCGGCATGCGCAGCCGCAGAGAGTTGATATTCCACGTCGTAACCGAGAAGCTCATTCCATCTTTGCCTTTCAAAACCGGACGAACTGGCTTTAGAGCAAAGGCTTTGCCGATGGAACGGATACGCGCAAAGAAAAACGCCCCGCGAGATCGCGAGGCGTTCTTCTCATAAAACAGCTGAAATCAATCTCGGTAAGCGGCCGTTCCCGGGATCACTTCATAGGGCACCCTGAACACCTTGTCGTCGAACTGGACGCCCGTCTTGACGTTGAACACCATCACCGAGGTGTCCTTGCCTTGGTTGTCGGTAATCGTCCACTGGCGGAGATCGTAGGTCTTCGGGTCGAACATCATCGTAATTGTCGAGTTACCGAAGATCGTGTTGTTGCCAAGGGCGATCGTCGTCAGGTCGGACTCCTGCTTCACGCTCTTCACCGAGCCGGCCGAGAGATCGATCCGTTGCGCCAGCAGCAGGCTGAGCGGCGTCTTCGACAATGGGTAGAGATCCCACGTCTTGAGCTTCATATTTCCAACAGCAACGTTCTTGCCGTCCGCGATGACACGGATCGGTGACGGATTGTCATAGTTGAAGCGCAGTTTGCCGGGGCGCTGAATGTAGAACTTTCCGCCGGTCTGCTCGCCACGCGGGCCGAATTGAACGAATTCGCCCTGCATCGTAGCGACGCTCGAAAAGTGATCCGCGATCGCCTGCGCGGTGCTGGCACCTGAAGCAGCGGATGCCGCTTGCGCATAGGCAGCAATCGGAATCGCAGATGCCGCAGCGGCGGCCAGCGAGCCGAGAAGATGGCGCCGGCTCAGCGAGATGCGATCCAAGATGGAATCGGAGTTGTTCATCTATGTCTCCTTTATGCAATTCGAATGCTGCGGAAACGCGGCGCCTTCATGGCGTAGTTCGCAGACCTGCATAAACTAACGGTTTCAGCGCGATCAGGTTTCCGTGATCCCGGCATCATTTTGATTGCTGTCGACCTCAACGGTCGAGAATATCGTCTTCGGTCGGAACCAGGATCTCGCGCTTTCCAGCATGGTTGGCGGGACCGATGATGCCTTCCTGCTCCATCCGCTCGATCAGTGATGCGGCGCGGTTGTATCCAATGCCAAGTCTACGCTGAATATACGACGTTGACGCCTTTCCGTCACGCAGAACGATGGCGACAGCCTGGTCGTACGGATCGTCGGAATCGGAGAGATTGGACGTCCCTGCCGGACCGCCGCCGTAGTCGCCGTCTTCGTCGTCATCGGCGGTGATGGCGTCGAGATATTGCGGCGAGCCTTGAGTCTTCAGATAGGAAACGATCTCCTCCACTTCCATATCGGCAACGAACGGACCATGGACGCGCTGAATGCGCCCGCCGCCGGCCATATAGAGCATGTCGCCCATGCCGAGGAGTTGCTCGGCGCCCTGCTCTCCGAGGATGGTGCGGCTGTCGATCTTCGACGTCACCTGGAAGGAAATGCGCGTCGGGAAGTTTGCCTTGATCGTGCCCGTGATGACATCGACGGACGGACGCTGGGTCGCCATGATGACGTGGATGCCGGCCGCGCGTGCCATCTGCGCCAGGCGCTGCACAGCACCTTCGATATCCTTGCCGGCGACCATCATCAGGTCGGCCATCTCGTCGATAATGACGACGATGTAAGGCATGGGCTGCAGGTCGAACTCTTCCGTCTCGTACATCGCTTCGCCGGTATGGCGGTCGAAACCGGTCTGGACGGTGCGCGAGATCACCTCGCCCTTGGCAAGCGCCTGCTCGACGCGGCTGTTGAAGCCGTCGATATTGCGGACGCCGATCTTCGACATCTTCTTGTAGCGCTCTTCCATCTCGCGGACGGTCCACTTGAGCGCAACGACTGCCTTCTTCGGATCCGTCACAACAGGCGAGAGAAGGTGCGGAATGCCGTCGTAGACGGACAATTCGAGCATCTTCGGATCGATCATGATCAGGCGGCACTGCTCCGGCGTCATGCGGTAGAGCAGTGACAGGATCATGGTGTTGATGGCGACCGACTTACCGGAACCGGTCGTACCGGCAACCAGCAAGTGCGGCATCTTCGCCAGATCAGCAATCACGGCCTCGCCGCCGATCGTCTTGCCGAGCGCCATGGCAAGCTTGGCCTTGGAGCCCTCGAAGTCACGGGAAGCGATGAGTTCACGCAGATAGACGGTTTCGCGCGTGGAGTTCGGCAGTTCGATGCCGATCGCGTTGCGACCCGGCACGACGGCGACGCGGGCAGCGATCGCGCTCATCGAACGGGCAATATCGTCGGCAAGGCCGATGACGCGAGACGACTTGATGCCAGGCGCAGGTTCCAGTTCGTAAAGCGTGACGACCGGACCGGGACGAACGTGGATGATCTCGCCCTTGACGCCGAAATCCTCGAGCACGCCCTCGAGCATGCGCGCATTCTGTTCCAGCGCGTCGGCAGATAGTGTTGAATCTCGCACGACATTCTTCGGTTCCGCGAGAAGGTGCATCGACGGAAGCTGGAAGCCCTCGGGACGAATGAACGATCCCTGCTGCTCCCGTTCGAGACGCGCACCAGGTTTCGGCCGCGCCGGAGGCTGCACGACGCGCGGTTCCGCGCGCCCGGTCGCCTTGGCCGGCGCGCGAATCATCCAGTCATCGTCATCAGGCAGGATATCGGCCGGCCGCGGCGGCATGTCGTCGAACGGCAGATCGTCGTCATCGTCATCATTGTTCAACGAAATGGACGGCGTAGAAACAATGCGGCGCTGCGAGGCAGCGCGCGGCTCCATTGATGGCTCCATGCGATCGCCGCGCCCGGCCGGCGCCTTTGCGCGAACCGGTTCGTTCAGCTTGCCAAACTCGTCGTCGTTGAAGTCGTACGGCGACTCGAAATCATCCTGCCGGCGCTTGCGCGGACCCATGCCGAGCAGCCGGCGCATTCGGGCCTGGCTCATGTACCAGGCGTGCGTCAGCGCACCGAAGGCAAGCCAGCCGCCTTCATCGTCATCTTCATCTTCGTCGCCGACCGAGCGCAGCTTGGAGCGAGTGCTTGCGTAGGCTTCCTCGGCCTCCCCTTCATCGTCCTCGCTGCGACCGACGATGCCGGCAGCAAACAGCATCATCCAGACGGTCGGGACAGCGAACACGCAACCGACGGCGGTCGCAAAAGCGCCCGTCGGATAGGCCCCGACGAACAAGGCAGGAAACCGCAGGATCATATCGCCAATAACGCCGCCGATGCCATTCGGGATCGGCCAGGTGAGTGGTGGCGGGAAGCAGCCAATAACGGCGGAGGAGAGCACGGAACCCAAGCCCCAAGCTGCGGCGCGCGCGGGAATGCGTCTGAAACGCCTGCCTGAGATCAGAGCGAGAGCCCAAGCGACAACCGGCAGAAGCGCCACGACACTGGCCAGGCCAAAGAATTGCATGGCGATGTCGGCGAACGCGGCGCCGCCATAACCCAGGATGTTCGTCGGTTGGTTCCCGGTCGCATAGGAATAGCTCGGGTCCGCGACGTTCCAGGTCGCGAGCGCTGCGACCGCCAATGCGAGCAGCAGGAAGATGGCGAAGCCAAAAAGGGTCTGCGCCTGCCGGAACATGAAACCCGAGAGGGAAAAACGGTCCGGCCGGCCATCCATTGCTGGCGATGTGCTTCTTGCCATGTGTGTACCCGTCCAATGCGTGAGAGCGTTCGAATCGCCAAGCGTCTGCGCTCAGTACCTTCGCCCCACCTAATCAGAGGACAGTTAAAGCGGTATTAACCATGCCGCCCCCACATCTTGCAGCGGAAAATAAAAAAGCCCGAACCTATGGAGGTCCGGGCCAAGAGCGGTCTATTCGGATGAATAGGCCGCGACGGGCTGTTCAGCGGCGCCGGCTTGCGCCAGCGCCGCAATGCCTTGATTACGCGTGGTAAGCGGCTTCGCCGTGGGTCGAAAGGTCGAGACCTTCGCGCTCGGCTTCAACAGAGACGCGCAGACCGATAACGACATCAACGATCTTGTAGAGGATCAGGGAACCGATACCCGACCATGCGATCGTTGTCAGGACGCCCTTCAGCTGAGCGAAGACCTGCGTCGCCGTGCCCGGATAGCCGGCGGCGAAATCGGCCGTCGAGTAATCGACAATGCCTGCGCCGCCGAGTGCCGGGTTGACCAGGATACCGGTGCCGATGGCGCCGAGGATACCACCGATGCAGTGAACACCGAAGACATCGAGCGAGTCGTCGTAGTTGAACTTGTTCTTCACGACGTCAACGAAGAAGTAGCAGACCGGCGAGACGATGAGGCCGAGAACGATCGAACCCATTGGGCCGGCGAAGCCAGCTGCCGGGGTAACGGCAACGAGACCAGCGACAGCGCCCGAAGCTGCACCGAGCATTGAAGCCTTGCCGCGGGTGAAGTTTTCAACGAGGCACCAGGACACAGCGGCAGCAGCCGTTGCGACAAAGGTGTTGATCATCGCGAGCGAGGCGTAGGCATTTGCTTCGAGGTTCGATCCGGCATTGAAGCCGAACCAGCCGACCCACAGAAGCGAAGCACCGACCATCGTGAGGGTCATGGAGTGCGGTGCCATGATTTCCTTCTTATAGCCCGTGCGCTTGCCGAGCATGATGGCGCCGATCAGACCGGCAATACCGGCATTGATGTGGACGACCGTGCCGCCGGCGAAGTCGAGCGCTCCGTAGGAGAAGATCAGGCCAGACGGCGAAGTGTAGGAGCTTGGGCCACCCCAGAACCAGACCATGTGTGCCATCGGGAAGTAGACGAAAGTGACCCACAGAACCACGAACAGCATGACGGCCGAGAACTTGATGCGCTCGGCAAAGGCGCCGACGATCAGGGCTGGCGTGATGCAGGCGAAGGTCATCTGGAAGCAAACGAAGGTCAGCTCGGGAATTGCAACGCCCTTCGTAAAGGTCTCTGACAGGGTGGTCGTGTCGACGCCTGCAAGGAATGCCTTCGAGAAGCCGCCGACGAAGCTGTTGAGCGAACCGCCGTCCGTAAAGGCCAGCGAATAGCCGTAGGTAACCCAGATGATCATGACCACGGCCGTGATCATGAAGACCTGCATGAGAACGGAAAGCATGTTCTTGGCGCGGACGAGGCCACCGTAGAACAGGGCGAGGCCCGGAATTGTCATCAGCAGGACAAGCACGGTGGAGATGAGCATCCACGTATTGTCACCCTTGTCGACCGTCATCGCAGGAGCAGCAGCGACGGCAGCAGGCGCAGCGGTCGTGGCGGCATCCTGCGCGAAGGCGGCAACCGGCGCGAGCAGCGCGGCAGGCGCAGCAGCAAGCCGCGCATATGTGGAGGAAAATTTCGAGATTGACATTGAAAGAGGCTCCCTTGCTCTGCCGCTCTTACAGCGCTTCTGTGTCGGTTTCGCCGGTGCGGATGCGCACGGCATGGTCGATCGAATAAACGAAGATCTTGCCATCGCCGATCTGGCCGGTCTTGGCGGATGACACGATGGCCTCAACAGCCTTGTCGACGAGTTCGGAAGCAACCGCGATTTCGATCTTGAGCTTCGGCAGGAAGCTCACCGCATATTCCGTGCCGCGATAAATCTCAGTATGCCCCTTCTGGCGCCCGTAGCCCTTCACTTCGGTCACGGTCAGGCCCTGGATGCCGATCGCCGTGAGGGCTTCGCGCACCTCGTCCAGCTTGAACGGCTTGATAATGGCCATCACAATTTTCATCTGGTTTCCCATCCTTCGTTATCCTCGGCGCGGAGCCGACTCTCCTTGCCGCTGACGTTCACGAACAGCGACCGGGGATATACATTCAAGGAGCGTGCCAGATTCCCACGAGGAATCTAACACATTGAAATATAATGGTTATATAAATCGGCACTAATAAACAGGCAAATGACTGCCCAATAATCGCTCAAAAAATACCCAAATGAACAAATGTGCCTACAATTTATTCATTTGCCCTTTTACGAATCAGCCCCTCCTGCGCCACCGACGCAATCAGGGTACCGTCCCTCGTAAACAAGCTACCGCGAGTGAGGCCCCTCGCGCCGGAAGCCGAAGGACTGTCCTGCGTATAAAGAAGCCAATCGTCGAGTTTGGTTGGCCGATGGAACCACATCGAGTGATCGAGGCTCGCAACCTGGATCGTCTGATCGAAGATCGACGTTCCATGCGGATAAAGCGATGTATCGAGCAGGGTCATGTCGGAAAGATAAGCCAGGATCGCCGCCTGATAATAGCGATCGTCGGGAACCGGCCCCGTCGCCCGCACCCAGACATGCTGAACCGGATCGAGCTTCTCATCCGAGAAATAATGCGTCAGCGATATCGGCCGGATCTCGATCGGCCGTTCACGCTCCCAATATTTGCGAATCGGTGCCGGCGCGTTGGCAAGAAACTGTGCTGCGATCTGCCGTTCATCGAGCAGCTTCTCAGGAGCGGGAACATCCGGCATGAGGATCTGGTGGCCGAAGCCGGGCTCCTCGATCTGGAATGAGGCAGAGAGAGCGAATATCGCCTCTCCATGCTGGATGGCGACGGCGCGGCGTGTATTGAAACTCGACCCATCGCGAATCCGCTCGACCTGATAGACGATCGGCACCGAAGGATCGCCAGGGCGCATGAAATAGGCGTGCAGCGAATGTACAATGCGGTCGCGCGCCACCGTGCGCTGTGCTGCCATCAGCGCCTGCGCGATCACCTGACCGCCAAAAACACGCTGCCAACCAACCTGCGGGCTGCGTCCACGAAAGATGTCGACCTCGATCGGTTCAAGGTCCAGCGTGGAAAGCAGCGTCTCCATCGCAGTCGGTTTTTCGGTGTCACGCGTCATTTTGTATAGCTCCGGACGGTAGGAAGTGCGGCAGCGATGATCTATATAGATCAATACGATATTCACAAGAAACGGAACGGAACTCCATGCGGGACATGCTGGTTGTAGGCGCGGGTTATGTCGGTCTTTCCGCGGCCGTAGCGGTCAAGCAGGCAGCACCTCATCTCGATATCGCGGTCGTCGAGGCAGCACCTGCGGGCGTCTGGCAGAAGGACATGCGTGCCTCGGCGATTATCGCCGCCGCCACCCGGATGCTCGAGGTTTTCGGCATCTGGGATGAGATCGAGCCCGAGGCGCAGCCGATCACCAAGATGATCGTTACCGATTCGAAAACCGCAGATCCCGTACGGCCGGTTTTCCTAACCTTCGATGGCGAAGTGGAGGATGGACGGCCCTTCGCGCACATGATTTCGAATGTCACGCTCGTCCGGGCGCTGCGGGGCGCATGCGAGCGTCTTGGCATCGAAATTCACCACGGCTTCAGCGCAACCGGTCTCTCCGTGGAAGATACGCACGCAACCGTCACCGCCTCGGATGGCAGCGTGTTGGAAGCCCGACTTGTTGTCGCCTGCGACGGCGTCCGCTCACACTTAAGGGATCTGGCAGGCATCAAGACCGTGTCCTGGGACTATGGTCAGTCGGGAATTGTCACAACGGTCGAGCATGAGCGTCCGCATCACGGCTGCGCCGAAGAGCATTTCCTTCCGTCTGGCCCGTTTGCGATCCTGCCGCTGAAAGGAAACCGCTCTTCGCTCGTCTGGACGGAGCCAACGCCGGAAGCAAACCGTCTGGTCACGTCCGACGATCTCATCTTTGAAGAGGAACTGGAGCGCCGCTTCGGTCACAAGCTTGGCACGTTGAGAACTGTCGGTGACAAGCGCGCCTTCCCGCTCGGATTGACGCTGGCGCGGGCATTCGTCGCTCCGCGTGTGGCGCTCGCCGGCGATGCGGCTCACGGCATCCATCCGATTTCCGGCCAGGGCCTGAACCTCGGCTTCAAGGATGTCGCAGCCCTTGCCGAAACCGTTGTCGAGGCCGACCGGCTTGGCCTTGATATCGGCTCGATCAACATTCTCGAGCGCTATCAGGCATGGCGCCGCTTTGACACCTTCCGTATGGGCGTCACGACCGACGTACTCAATCGGCTCTTTTCGAATGACCTGGCGCCGCTGCGCATCGCCCGCGATTTCGGCCTCGGCATCGTCGATCGGCTTCCCGGCCTGAAGTCGTTCTTCATCGGCCAGGCGGCCGGCACCACAGCCAAGGACAATCCTCGCCTGCTCGCAGGACAGACGATCTAGAGCGGATCATTGCTTATCGGAATCGGTGCGCGATTCCCAAATCAGCAGATTTGTGATTCATCATGGATGCTGGAATGGAGGCCAGCATCCATGACACGACCCTATTCGAATGATCTTCGTG
>NZ_JACUZZ010000033.1:0-70583 GCF_014851595.1 Rhizobium sp. RHZ01 | reverse complement strand
AGCCGGTCCGGTCGGGGGCTTGCCTCAGTGCAAGTGGACATGGTGAGTGTCGCATTTCTAAATGGCTGAAGACCCGCCCAAGGTGACATTTCTACTTTGCAAACCGGCGGACATTTCAACCTTGCCGCCACAAATGATGTAGCCGGGTGGGTTCTAGAATGAAGTGCGACTTGCTAATGATCCCAATGGGTTATCAATTGCAAGGACGATGCAATGAAGCGCACCTACTCTCAGATTGGATTGGACGAACGCCGTAAGATTGCCCGTTGGAGGTTGGCTGGGCTCAGTATTGACGCCATTGCAGAGAAGCTCGGAAGGCATCGTTCGACGATCTTTCGCGAAGTCCGGCGCAACATATTCGTCGACAAGGAAGTTCCTGATCTCAGCGGCTACTACTGCGTGACCGCGCATCAGATGGCCTGTGATCGCCGGTTAAAGCTGCGCAAGCTCGCGCGCTTCTCGCATGTCCGGCAATCGGTGATCGAGCGGATCGTACACGGCTGGTCACCGCAGCAGATTGCCGGTCGGATGCGCCTGGAGCACCATCCGATCTCGGTGAGCCACGAGACGATCTACAAATTCGCATACTCGGCCGACGGCCAGGCGATCAAGCTGTGGCGACATCTGCCGGAGCGTCGTGCCAGGCGCAGGCCAAGACATGCCAGACGCAAGCACGGTCAACGCTTTAGCTCGGATCTGAACATTTTGCGTCGTCCCGACACTGTCGCTGACCGCAAACAGTTTGGGCACTGGGAATGTGATCTTATCCAGTTCCGCAAGAAGTTTGGAAAGGCCAACGTCACGTCGCTCGTCGAGCGCGTTAGCCGATTTGCGATCTTCCTGCGTAACAACGACCGTCAGTCACGTCCGGTCATGGACGGCCTCATACAGGCCCTCAAGGCCCTACCCCATCTAGCCCGTCGCTCGATCACCTTCGACCGTGGCACGGAGTTTACGGATTGGCCGTATCTTCAGGCGAGCATCGGCACCCAAACCTGGTTCTGCGACCCGCAATCGCCGTGGCAGAAAGGCACCGTCGAGAATACCAATGGCCGCGTCCGGAAATGGCTTTCGAGAGAGGTCGATCCATTATCGGTCACAGATGCCGATCTGATCGAGATCTGCAACCGGCTGAACGCAACACCCCGCAAATGCCTTGGCTATCGAACCCCGGCCGAAGTCTTCCGAAAGAAACTGCTCGCGCAGATCAGACATGCCGGCTAGCTTGATGAGCCACAAAAGTCGCGGTTCAGCATGAACTCACAATCTCCCGTAAGGAATAGCGCACGAAGGACGCCTACCAACACCCCGCCTGCTGATCTATGCTCTTTCCTTGTGCGTAGACTGCCCTAGAATTCCTAGGACAGCCGGAGCCGTTGCCATGCGCGCCTTTCTCGCAGTTTTCATTCTGTGTGCCGCGTCCTTCGTTTTGTTTGCGACCGCTCAAGCCGAAGATCCGATCGACGCGACGCGAGCGATGATCGAGGCGCAGATCAAGGCGTTCCTGAACGACGACGTCGACACGGCCTATTCCTTCGCCGCACCCGGGATCAAGGCGATCTACCCCGACAAGAACGTCTTCTTCGCCATGGTCAAGAAAAGCTACGAGCCGGTTTACCACCCTGGCAATTATGCCTTTGGGCGCAGCCGCTCGATCGACAATGGCGCGATGATCTATCACGAGGTGCTGATATCAGGCCGTGACGGCAAGGATTGGACTGCCGTCTACCAGCTGGCGCGTCAGCCTGACGGAAACTACAAGATCAACGGTGTGCAGATCGTGCCAAATACCGAAAGCAAAGGCATCTAAAGAAATGCCGCGGAAAGCCTCTCGCGATTTTTCGTTTGGAATTCAGATCAGGCTTGCTGGTTCCAAGGCATCAGGTTGAGCAGCTTCGCCATCCCGCACCAGCCGGATATGCCGGCAAAGGCAAGCGCCGCGCCAAACAGGCCGGCAACGACGAAGCCAGCTGGGCTGATGAAGAAGCCGGCAAGCACCGACAGCAGCACGAGGAAGCCGACGACGATCTGGACCTGACGGAAGATCGTTAGGCGCGGGGCGGCTGTGCCGACCACCGGCAGGCCTTCCGCTTTCCAAGCAGTGATGCCGCCCTCAAGATTGAAGACCGGATACTCGCTTCCCTCCTGGGCTACCAGCCGCTCGCAGGCTTGCTGGCCGCGACCGCCCTTCAGGCACTGGAATACGACTTTGCGTCCGGCCGGGACGGAAAGGACTCGGGTGAGGTTTCCGACCTCGGACAGAGGCAGGGAAAGGGCCGAAGCGATATGCTCGCTGCGGAACTCCTCCGGCTCGCGGACGTCGATAAGGACCGCCTCGCCCGCACCTATCCACTCTTTCGCCTGGCGCGGTGTCACCACCTTCATCGACTGCGTCATTGCTCAAACCTTCCTGCAGAAGCGGTTGTAGAGAATTTCCATGATCTCCAGAGCCGCCGGATCGTTTATAAAATAATAGAGCGTACGGTGGTCCCGCCGGAAATCGACGAGGCCTTCCTTCTTCAATTTCGCCAGATGCTGCGACATTGAGGTCTGGCCGATGCCTGTCTCCTCGACCAGCGTACCAACGCTCTTCTCGCCGGCGGCAAGAAGACAGAGGATCAGCAGCCTGTGCGGGCTTGCAAGTCCACTCAGGAACTCCGCAGCCCCTTCCGCCTTGCCGCTCATCTCCAGCGTGAAGTCCGTCATCGGCGCCTCTTTACATTTCGTATTTTATTGATATCACATTTTTACGAAATGAAAAGCAAGAAATACGGAAACAGAATGATGAGCAAGGATTACAAGCAGATCACCCGTGATATCGCCGCCTATACCGGAGAACTGAGAAAGCTGGCGCCGGAGGCCATGCAAGGCTTCTACGCACTAGCGAAAGGCGCAAGCGCCGATGGCGCCCTCGACAAGAAGACGAAGGAACTGATCGCGTTGGCGATCGGCGTCACTCAGCGCTGCGACGGCTGCATCGGCTTTCACGCCAAGGCATTGAAAGAACTCGGCGCCACTCGTGAAGAGGTCGCCGAGGTCATGGCGATGAGTGTTTATATGGGCGGTGGCCCAGCGTTGATGTATGCCGCAGACGCGCTGCGCGCCTATGACCAGTTTGCCGAAGCTTAAGGCGGCTCAGACTGGATCGAGATCGCCCCTCGCCCATTCCTCCATGGTCTCGGCCATGAAATCGGCGAAACGGCCTTCGGCGATTGACTTGCGGATGCCCTGCATCAGCTCCTGGTAATAGGCGAGATTGTGCCAGGAGAGCAGCATGCCGCCGAGGGCCTCATTGGCACGCACGAGGTGGTGCAGGTAGGCACGGGAGTAGTCGCGCGATGCCGGGCAGTTCGATTGTTCGTCGAGCGGCCGCATATCCTCTGCGTGACGGGCATTGCGGATGTTGACCTTGCCGCGACGTGTAAAGGCAAGCCCGTGACGGCCAGAGCGGGTCGGCATCACGCAGTCGAACATGTCGATGCCGCGAGCGACGGACTTCAGGATATCGTCAGGCGTACCGACGCCCATGAGATAGCGCGGCTTCTCCGTTGGCAATACCGGAAGGGTCTCCTCGAGCATCTTCAGCATGACCTCCTGCGGCTCGCCAACGGCGAGACCGCCGACCGCGTAGCCCTTGAGATCGAGATCGGTCAGTGCCGCGGCCGACCGGACGCGCAGCGCGGGTACATCCCCGCCCTGCACGATGCCGAACATGGCTTTACCCGGCTGGTTGCCGAAGGCGACCTTGCAACGCTCCGCCCAGCGCAGCGACAGCTCCATGGCGCGCTCGATTTCCCGCGGTTCCGCCGGCAGCGCCACGCACTCGTCAAGCTGCATCTGGATGTCGGAATCGAGCAGTCCCTGGATCTCGATCGAGCGCTCCGGCGACATGTGATGCAGGCTGCCGTCGACATGCGACTTGAAGGTTACGCCCTGCTCATCGAGCTTGCGGAGACCCGAGAGCGACATCACCTGGAACCCGCCGGAATCGGTCAGGATCGGATGCTCCCAGCGGATCAGCTTGTGCAGACCACCGAGCCGGGCCACGCGTTCCGCTGTAGGGCGCAGCATGAGATGATAGGTGTTGCCGAGGATGATGTCGGCGCCCGTGTCGCGAACCTGGTCGAGATACACGGCCTTAACGGTACCGACGGTGCCGACGGGCATGAAGGCCGGCGTGCGGATCGTGCCCCGCGGCATCGAGACCTCGCCCAGGCGAGCACCGGCGTCAGTCTTCTTGAGGGTGAACTGAAAGTTCTCGGTCATTTAGTCTTTCCGGAAAAGAAGGCTGGAATCGCCATAGGAATAGAAGCGGTAGCCCGTCGAAATCGCGTGCTGATAGGCTGCATGCATGGTCTCGAAGCCGGCAAAGGCCGAAACGAGCATGAACAGGGTCGATCGGGGCAAATGGAAGTTCGTCATCAGCATGTCAACCGCCTTGAAGCGGTAGCCTGGCGTGATGAAGATACCCGTGGCACCGGCCCAGGCCCGGATCTCGCCATTGTCCTGCGCAGCACTTTCGATCAGCCGTAGCGAAGTCGTGCCCACACAGATGATGCGCCCGCCCCTCGCCTTCACGGCATTGAGGCTCGCAGCCGTTTCGGCGCTGACATAGCCGCTTTCGAGATGCATCTTGTGGTCGTCGGTATCGTCCGCTTTGACTGGCAAGAAGGTGCCGGCGCCGACATGTAGCGTCACGAAATGGCGCTCGACCCCAGCCTTGTCGATCGCGTCGAAAAGCGCGGGCGTGAAGTGAAGTCCGGCCGTGGGAGCGGCGACGGCGCCTTCCTCGCGCGCATAGATGGTCTGGTAGTCGGCGCGGTCGCGTTCATCCTCGGCGCGTTTGGCGGCGATGTAGGGTGGCAGCGGAATATGTCCGACGGAATGGATGGCCTCGTCGAGCATCGGCCCAGACAGGTCGAAGGCAAGGGTGACTTCGCCGCCCTCGCCTTTTTCCTCGACCGTGCATTCGAGCTTGCCGAGCAGGCAGCTGGTGCCGTCATGGCCAAATGAGATGCGATCACCGATCTTGATGCGCTTACCGGGCTTGGCAAAAGCCTTCCAGCGGCTGGTGCCGGTGCGCATATGCAGCGTTGCCGAAACCTGCTGACCGCCGGCGCCCTCACGATAACGGATGCCCTCGAGCCGCGCCGGGATCACCTTGGTGTCGTTGAAGACGAGCGCGTCCCCTGCCCTTAGAAAGCTGAGCAAATCGCTAACCCGATGGTCCGACAGCTGCACTTCGCCCGCCGGGTCGACGACGAGCAGGCGCGCGCTATCGCGCGGCTCGGCGGGCCGCAGGGCGATCCGTTCATCCGGCAGGTCGAAATCAAAGAGGTCTACGCGCATCACTCAAATCCAGGCAAAGCGAAACCCGCCCCACGCTTTCGCGCAAGGGCGGGTTTCAGCAAAAATCACAATCAGACGTCAGCGGCAACCCGCATCGAGACGATCGAGTCCGGATCGACGACCGGCTCGCCCTTCTTGATCTTGTCGACGTTGTCCATGCCTTCGATGACCTGACCCCAGACGGAGTACTGCTTGTTCAGCCAAGGAGCATCGGTGAAGCAAATGAAGAACTGCGAATTGGCAGAGTTCGGGTTCTGGGAGCGGGCCATCGAGCACGTGCCTCTGACGTGGCTGACCGCCGAGAACTCAGCCTTGAGGTCGGGCTTTTCGGAACCGCCCATGCCCGCGCGGCTCGGGTTGAAGCTCTCGCCGCCCTTCTTGCCGAACTTCACGTCGCCGGTCTGCGCCATGAAATCGTTGATGACGCGATGGAAGACAACGTTGTCATAGGCCTTCTCGCGAGCGAGTTCCTTGATGCGGGCGACATGTTCCGGCGCTACTTCCGGCAGCAACTGGATGACAACCTTACCCTTGGTGGTTTCCAGGATGATGGTGTTTTCGGGATCCTTGATCTCGGCCATTCTTCTTCTCCTACTTGTCTTGAAACTTACTTGCTGCCGACGGTGACCTTGATCATCCGGTCGGGATTGCTGACTTCGCCGTTCTGGCCCTCGCCGCGCTTGATCTTGTCGACATTCTCCATGCCGGAGACGACCTTGCCAACAACCGTGTACTGGCCGTTGAGGAAGGAGCCATCAGCAAACATGATAAAGAACTGGGAGTTCGCCGAGTTCGGGTCCTGCGAGCGGGCCATACCGACAGTACCGCGCACGAAAGGCGTCTTCGAGAATTCGGCCGGCAGGTCAGGCAGGTCGGAGCCACCGGTACCGGCACGGCTCGCATCGAAGCCTTTTTCCATGTTGCCAAACTTCACGTCGCCGGTCTGGGCCATGAAGCCTTCGATGACGCGATGGAAGGCGACGTTGTCATACGCGCCCTTCTTGGCGAGCGCTTCGATCTGCGCGACGTGCTTCGGCGCGACGTCCGGCATAAGCTGGATCACGACCGGACCGTCTTTCAGCTGGATCGTCAGCGTGTTGCCGGACTGCGCGAATGCAGCGCTCGCGAACGAGGCAAGGGAAAGCACGGCTGCAAATGCGAAAGAGAAAAGTTTCATAATGGCTCCGTTGCGGCGAAAAGGTCGCCTAGGATTTGCGCTTGGATTGAAGAGCTTTCAAGACGGCAGCCGGCACAAAGGCGCTGACGTCGCCTCCCATGGCAGCGATTTGCCGGACCAATGTGGCGGTTATGGGCCGCGAGGCCGTTCCGGCTGGCAGAAAGATCGTTTGAATGTCGGGCGCCATCTGGCGGTTCATCCCGGCCATCTGCATTTCATAGTCGAGATCGGTGCCGTCCCTGAGGCCGCGGATTAGTAGGGTCGCGCTATGGGATCGCGCCGCGTCGACGACGAGATTGTCGAATGCAACGACTGAGATGTCGCCGGTCTTTTCAGGCATTGCTTCCGCGAGCGACTGGCGAATGAGATTCGCCCTCTCATCGAAGGAAAAGAGCGGTGCCTTGCCGGGATGAACGCCGATCGCGACGATAACCTTGGACGCAACGCTCAGCGCCTGGACAAGAACATCCAGATGTCCGTTGGTGATCGGGTCGAACGACCCCGGATAAAAAGCTATCGTCATTGGCCTAGCCATTTGTTTCGACGCCCTTTTGTCATGGATGACGGTTGCCCGCAAGTCATTTGCCCATCGCTGAACGGCGGATGAATGCAGCATTCAAGGCGGCTTCAGACCGGCTCGCTATAGTTGAGACCGTCAACACCCGATGTCATTCCGGCATCGGTCAGCCCCGGAAAACGCCCATGCTGATCATCCTTGTTGTATTCGCTGTCATCGTGTCGCTGCTTGCCGAATTTTTCTACGGCTACGTGCGGGAAATGCTGGATGCAAGTTGGGTGCGGCCAAGCGTACGGGAACATTATGCAATCGTGCGTAAAACAGGAAATGTGGCGTTTAAACCGATTAAGGATTCTGAATGCCAGATGAACGGCGCATTCAAGGTCGCTTCAGAACGGCCTTGCTAAACGACCAGTCAATATCCCTGGAACCATTTTCGCACGCATGCGTTCACTCAACCAGCGTAACGCGATACGCGCCGCACAAGGAAGAAGATATGCCCAATAAAATTACCATGATTAATGCTGTCTGGATGGTAATGATGACTGGTATGCTTGCAGTGACTGTCGCGCTTTACGATCACAAAGTGGATGCGTCCAAGGTATATGGCCCTTATGCGTCGGCTCGTGCGGCGGTAATGAGCCAGTACTAAGGGACGTGAACGCAAAGCCCAGGAGGATTGCTCATGTTCACGATACTAGCTGTGCTCACCGCCCTTATCAGCATAATGTTTATCGTGTCCGTGGCTTCCACCATCTCTGCACTTCGCCATGAAAGCGAAGAACTGAAGAAGACCGATGGAAAACACAGTTGGTTCTAGCCGCTGTCGACATCTAGGATTGCATGTTTTCAATCCAAATAGGCCGGATGAACGAGGTTTGTCCGGCCTATTTCGTGCCTAGAGATGGCGTTCTCTCGCGCATAGCTTAACGTCGCTTCTAGCAGAGCCTTGGCATAGCCGCCGCCCATTTCACTTCGACGCACATAGACCATTGATGAGCGTTGGCCGATGCACCATCTTACTGGCACGCTGGCGGCTCAGCCCCATCATCCCGACGGGCTCACCCTGCTTAAGGGCCACGAGAACAGGCCCGTCGACCAATCGCCTACGCCATTCATCGTCTGAGAGCGCTTCCCAGTCGCCGACGGTGCTGGCAAGGCTGCGGGCTCGGTCCGCAGCGCTTCCAGTCGAATGACTTTGAAGATGGCAACATCGTCAATACCGAGAATCCGGATCGCTCTGCCCTCCATTTCGGCTGCAGCACCGCCAGCCGGTTCCCGCAGTCAAGGTGCCCAAAAAGAAAACCGGGCAGTCGCCCGGTTTTCAAGATCAAACGCTTAGAACATCACGCTTCCGTGTCAGGCTCATCTTCCGGAACCGAGGCAATGTCGTCGCCATTCTCGGCAACGTCTTCAGCCTCCTCCTCGGGCTCGCTAATGCGCTCGACGGATACGACCTTTTCATCCTTGGCAGTCGAGAAGATGGTGACGCCCTTCGTTGCTCGGCTCGCGATACGGATGCCGCCCACCGGAACGCGGATGAGCTGGCCGCCATCGGATACGAGCATGATCTGGTCGCCTTCGTTGACCGGGAAAGCGGCCACGAGTTCGCCGATCTCCCCCGTCTTCGACGTATCGGTGGCGCGAATGCCCTTGCCGCCACGGCCGGAAATGCGGAAGTCGTAGGAGGAGGATCGCTTGCCGAAGCCCTTCTCGGAAACCGTCAGGACGTACTGCTCGCGCGCCTTCAGTTCCTCATAGCGCTCGTCGCTCAGTTGACCTTCCTCGGTCACTTCCTCGCCAACCAGCGAGATTTCCTCGGCGTCACCCGTCGCGAGGCGGCGTTCGCTCGCGGCCCGCTTCAGGTAGGCTGCGCGTTCCCAAGGTTCGGCATCGACATGTCCAACAATCGTCATCGAGATGATGCGGTCGCCGTCACCGAGGTTGATGCCGCGAACGCCGATGGAGTTGCGGCCAGCAAAGACGCGGACGTCATCGACGGGGAAGCGAATGCACTGACCGAGCGCAGTGGTCAGAAGCACATCGTCATGCTCGGTGCAGGTCTCGACTGAGAGGATTTCGTCGCCTTCTTCCTCGAGCTTCATCGCGATCTTGCCGTTGCGGTTGACCTGAACGAAGTCGGAAAGCTTGTTGCGGCGAACTGTCCCGCGCGTCGTCGAGAACATGACGTCGAGCTTATCCCAGCTGTCCTCATCCTCCGGCAACGGCAGGATCGTGGTGATGCGTTCGCCGGGCTCCAGTGGCAGCATGTTGATGAGCGCCTTGCCGCGCGCAGTCGGCGTGCCGATCGGCAGGCGATAGACCTTTTCCTTGTAAACGATACCGCGCGAGGAGAAGAACAGAACCGGCGTATGCGTGTTGAGAACGAATAGCTGGCTAACAAAATCCTCGTCGCGCGTCGTCATGCCGGAGCGGCCCTTGCCGCCACGGCGCTGGGCGCGATAGGTCGTCAGCGGCACGCGCTTGATGTAGCCGAGATGGGAGACCGTCACGACCATGTCTTCGCGGGCGATGAGATCCTCATCGTCCATTTCAAGGCCGCCGTCCATGATCTCGGTGCGGCGCGGCGTGCCGAATTCGTCGCGAACGGCTGCAAGCTCTTCTTTGACGATCGTCTGGATGCGAACCCGCGACGACAGGATTTCAAGGTAATCCTTAATCTCTTCGCCTATCTTGTTGAGTTCGTCACCGATTTCGTCACGGCCGAGTGCGGTCAGACGGGCCAGACGCAGTTCGAGGATGGCGCGCGCCTGCTCTTCCGAGAGGTTGTATGTCAGGTCCTCATTGATGCGGTGACGCGGATCGTCGATCAGGCGGATCAGGCTTTCGACATCGGCGGCCGGCCAGCGGCGCGTCATCAACTGCTCGCGTGCGGTCTGCGGATCCGGCGCCTGCCGGATCGTGCGGATGATCTCGTCAATATTGGCGACAGCGATCGCCAGGCCGACCAAGACGTGAGCGCGCTCGCGGGCCTTGCGGAGAAGAAATTTCGTTCTCCGGCTAACGACTTCCTCACGGAAGGAAACGAAGGCGCGCAACATATCGAGTAGCGTCAGCTGTTCCGGCTTGCCGCCGTTCAGCGCCACCATGTTGCAGCCAAAGGAGGTTTGCAGCGGCGTGTAGCGGTAGAGCTGGTTCAGGATGACATCGGCATTCGCATCGCGCTTCAACTCGACGACGACGCGATAGCCCTGACGGTCGGATTCATCGCGTAGGTCGGAGATCCCTTCGATACGCTTGTCGCGCACCAGTTCGGCCATCTTCTCGATCATCGTCGACTTGTTCACCTGATACGGGATCTCGGTGATGATGATCTGTTCGCGATCGCCACGCATCGGCTCGATGGTGGCAACGCCGCGCATGATCACCGAGCCGCGACCGGTCTCGTAGGCCGAGCGAATGCCGGCGCGACCAAGGATCTTGGCGCCGGTCGGGAAGTCCGGACCTGGAATAATCTGCATGATGTCAGGCAGTTCGATCGCCGGGTTGTCGATCAGCGCAATGCAGCCGTCGATGACTTCGGACAGATTGTGCGGCGGAATATTCGTCGCCATACCCACGGCGATGCCGCCTGCCCCGTTCACTAGGAGGTTCGGGAACTTTGCGGGAACAACGACGGGCTCGGACAGCGTGCCGTCATAGTTATCGCGGAAGTCGACCGTTTCCTTGTCGAGATCGTCGAGCAGCGAATGCGCGGCCTTCTGCAGGCGGCACTCTGTGTAGCGTTCGGCCGCCGGCGGATCGCCGTCGACGGAGCCGAAGTTGCCCTGGCCGTCGATCAGCGGAAGGCGGAGCGACCAGTCCTGCGCCATACGCGCTAGCGCGTCGTAGATCGCTGCGTTGCCGTGCGGATGGTATTTACCCATCACATCCCCGGTAACGCGGGCGCATTTGACGTATTTCTTGTTCCAGTCGATGCCGAGTTCGGACATGCCGTAAAGGATGCGCCGGTGCACGGGCTTCAGGCCGTCGCGGACATCAGGCAGGGCGCGGCTGACGATAACGCTCATGGCGTAATCGAGATACGACCGCTGCATTTCCTCCATGATGGAGATGGGCTCGATGCCTGGCGGGAGCTTCCCGCCGCCGGGGGGTGTTTGCTCAGTCAAAACAGATCACGATCTCTTCTAGAATCACTTGAAGATTTATAGCGGAAAGCCTGTTCCTACGCTAATTTTGGCACGGGTTTTGAACAGACTTTTGCGGTCTTATGAGGGCAATGGGAGCCTCTGGGACGGTTATTTGCACCGCCCTAATAACACCATTTGCCAAAATGGTCTCTCCGCATCACAATCGCGCAAAAACCAAGTGTTTATATGGGCTCACGGAGAGACAATGGCAAGCGTCGACCAACTGATCAACGCCTTCACGACGCTGCTTGTCACGATCGACCCGCCTGGTCTTGCTCCACTCTTTCTCGGGCTCACGACCGGCATGAGCCGCAGCCAGCGAAAACAGGTGGCACTGCGCGGCTCGATCATCGCCTTTGTCATTCTTGCCGCTTTCGCCCTGTTCGGGGCCAGCGTGCTCGGGGTGCTCGGAATCTCGATCGGCGCCTTCCGCATTGCCGGTGGTCTTCTGTTGTTCTGGATCGCCTTTGAAATGGTATTCGAGAAGCGGCAGGACCGTAAGGAGAAGACGAGCACAGCCGCAATCACCGTCGATCATATCCATAATATCTCGGTCTTTCCGTTGGCGATCCCTCTGATCGCCGGTCCCGGTGCCATTTCGGCGACGATCCTAATTGCCGGATCGATGCAGGCTTCGCTCGAGCGGGCGCAATTGATCATTGTCATCGCATTGAGCCTGCTGCTGCTGTTTCTCTCGCTGCTCATCGCCGAGAGACTTGATCGCTTCCTCGGCGTAACGGGGCGCGCAATTCTGACACGCCTTCTCGGTGTCATCCTGGCGGCGCTTGCCACGCAGTTCGTCGTCGACGGTTTGAGATCTACCCTCATCACGACGCCAGCCGGCTAGGTCAAAAAGCCGGTTACCTGCACGGCTTCCATCGCGGCAAGCTCGGGGGACGTCCAATCCCGGAGATTGAAAAGCAGACGGCGCACCTTGCGGCGCGCCGTCCAACTTATGCCACGAATACTCTGCGATCAAAACGGGATATCGTCGTCGAGATCGCGCGAGAAGTTTCCACCGCCGCCGCCACCGCTGCTGCGGCCAGATGATTGCGACGGCGCGCCGTAATCGTCGCCGTAGCCACCGCCGCCACCGAAATCGTTGCCGCCGGCATTACTGCCGCGACCACCGCCGAAGCCGGAGCTTGCGCCGCCACCCTCGCCGCGACCGTCCAGCATCGTCAGCGTCGAGCCGAAGCCCTGCAGAACGACTTCCGTCGAATAGCGGTCCTGGCCGTTCTGGTCTTGCCACTTACGCGTCTGCAGCGCGCCTTCGATGTAGAGCTTGGCGCCCTTCTTCACATACTGCTCGACGACCTTGCAGAGGCCTTCGTTGAAGACTACGACCGTATGCCATTCCGTCTTTTCGCGGCGTTCGCCGGAGGTGCGATCACGCCAGGTCTCGGACGTCGCGATGCGAAGGTTGGCGATCGGCCGGCCATCCTGGGTCCGCCGGATTTCGGGGTCAGCGCCCACGTTCCCGATCAGAATTACCTTGTTTACGCTGCCAGCCATACTTTCACCTTACCTGCCGCCCTGCCCGGCGGCGCTTGAAACAATCGGTGCACTTTAAACCATAGAGCGCCGGCGATGGGTGTCCATCGCCGGTTCATCCACAAGGAATTTTGTTCTTTATTTGTTCTAGTTTATCCCTATGATCCTGTCAACCGAATCGAAAACCTTGCCGCAGACGGACATTCAGCCTCGACTCGCCAGCCGGCATCACTAAATAAGGGGCTTGTTCCAGCACAGAAGCAGAAGACGATGAGCGAACTGAAGACGATTTCCATCCGCGGCGCGCGCGAGCACAATTTGAAGGGCATCGATCTCGATCTGCCGCGAAACAAACTCATCGTCATGACCGGCCTTTCGGGATCCGGCAAGTCGTCGCTTGCCTTTGACACGATCTATGCCGAAGGACAGCGACGCTATGTCGAAAGCCTTTCGGCCTATGCGCGCCAGTTCCTTGAAATGATGCAGAAGCCTGACGTCGATCAGATCGACGGCCTGTCGCCAGCGATTTCGATCGAGCAAAAGACGACCTCGCGCAACCCACGCTCGACGGTCGGTACGGTGACCGAGATCTATGACTACATGCGTCTGCTCTTTGCCCGCGTCGGCGTACCCTATTCGCCCGCGACCGGGCTGCCGATCGAGAGCCAGACGGTCAGCCAGATGGTCGATCGCGTGCTGGAATTCGCAGAAGGCACGCGTCTCTATATTCTCGCCCCGCTCGTGCGCGGGCGTAAGGGGGAGTACAAGAAGGAACTGGCAGACCTGATGAAAAAGGGTTTCCAGCGCGTCAAGGTCGACGGCCAATTCTACGAGATCGCCGACGTGCCAGCCCTGGACAAGAAGTACAAGCACGATATCGACGTCGTGGTCGACCGTATTGTGGTGCGGCCGGATATGGCGTCGCGCCTTGCCGACAGCTTCGAGACTTCGCTCAAGCTCGCCGATGGCCTCGCCGTTGCGGAATTCGCCGACAAGCCGCTGCCGCCGGAAGAAACTGCCGCCGGCGGCTCCGCCAACAAGTCGCTTAACGAAACGCATGAACGCGTTCTCTTCTCCGAGAAGTTCGCCTGCCCGGTATCGGGCTTCACCATTCCCGAGATCGAGCCGCGGCTTTTTTCCTTCAACAATCCAGCCGGCGCCTGCCCGACCTGCGACGGTCTCGGAGCGCAGCAGAAGATCGACGCCAACCTGATCGTGCCGGAGCCTGAGCGCACGCTGCGCGATGGCGCCATTGCGCCGTGGGCGAAGTCGACCTCTCCCTATTACAATCAGACGCTCGAAGCTCTCGGTAAGCACTATGGCTTCAAGCTCGGCGCCCGTTGGAACGATCTTTCGGACCAGGCGAAGGATGTCATCCTGAATGGTACCGACGAAAAGATCGAGTTCCACTATGCCGATGGCGCGCGGTCCTATACCACGCACAAGAATTTCGAGGGCATCATCACCAATCTCGAGCGTCGCTGGAAGGAGACGGATTCCGCCTGGGCGCGAGAGGAAATCGAGCGCTATATGTCGGCAGCCCCCTGCCCGTCTTGTGGCGGTTTCCGCCTGAAGCCGGAGGCGCTTGCCGTCAAGATCAATACGCTGCATATCGGCCAGGTGACCGACATGTCGATCCGCGTCGCCCGAGACTGGTTCGAGGTCCTGCCGCAGTCGCTGAGCGCCAAGCAGAACGAGATTGCCGTTCGCATTCTCAAGGAGATCCGCGACCGCCTGCGCTTCCTCAATGACGTAGGCCTGGATTATCTCAGCCTGTCGCGAAACTCCGGCACCTTGTCGGGCGGCGAGAGCCAGCGCATCCGGTTGGCGTCGCAGATCGGTTCCGGCTTGACCGGCGTATTGTATGTCCTCGACGAGCCATCGATCGGTTTGCATCAGCGCGACAACGCCCGGCTGCTTGATACGCTGAAGCACCTTCGCGATATCGGCAACACCGTGATCGTGGTCGAGCATGACGAGGACGCGATCTTGACCGCCGACGATGTCGTCGACATCGGTCCCGCCGCCGGCATTCATGGTGGCCAGGTGATCGCCCATGGCACGCCACAGGAGATCATGGCGAACCCTAAGTCGCTGACCGGCAAATATCTGTCCGGTGAACTCGGCGTTCCGGTTCCCGACGAGCGCCGTAAGCCCAAGAAGGGCAAGGAAATCAAGGTCGTCGGCGCCCGCGGCAACAATCTGAAGAATGTCACCGCCTCCATCCCGCTCGGCGTCTTTACGGCGGTCACTGGCGTATCAGGGGGCGGTAAGTCCACGTTCCTGATCGAGACGCTGTATAAATCGGCTGCCCGGCGCGTCATGGGCGCCCGCGAAATCCCGGCTGATCACGATCGCATCGACGGCTTCGAACACATCGACAAGGTCATCGATATCGACCAGTCGCCGATCGGCCGCACGCCGCGTTCCAACCCAGCGACCTACACGGGCGCGTTTACCCCGATCCGTGACTGGTTTGCCGGTCTGCCGGAAGCGAAGGCGCGCGGCTACCAACCGGGACGCTTCTCGTTCAACGTCAAGGGCGGACGCTGCGAAGCCTGCCAAGGCGACGGCGTCATTAAGATCGAGATGCACTTCCTGCCTGATGTGTACGTCACCTGCGACGTCTGCCATGGCAAGCGCTACAACAGGGAGACGCTCGACGTTACGTTCAAGCACAAGTCGATTGCCGACGTGCTCGACATGACCGTCGAGGAAGGCGTCGATTTCTTCGCTGCCGTCCCGGCTGTGCGCGACAAGTTGCAGGCCCTGAAGGATGTCGGCCTCGGCTACATCAAGGTCGGACAGCAGGCGAATACGCTGTCCGGTGGCGAGGCGCAGCGCGTCAAGCTGGCAAAGGAACTGTCGAAGCGATCGACGGGCCGCACCCTCTACATCCTCGACGAGCCTACGACCGGCCTGCATTTCCACGACGTCGCCAAGCTCCTGGAGATGCTGCAGGAGCTGGTCAACCAGGGGAATTCGGTCGTCGTCATCGAGCACAATCTCGAAGTCATCAAGACGGCGGACTGGATTCTCGATTTCGGTCCGGAAGGTGGCGATGGCGGCGGGGAGATCGTCGCCGTCGGCACGCCGGAAGCGATCGTCAAGGAGAAGCGGTCCTATACCGGGCAGTTCCTGAAGGAGCTGCTTGAGCGGCGTCCCACACGAAAAACTGTTGTGGCAGCCGAGTGATGCTGAGAGCGGCGTCGCTCGATGACCTGCAGGCGGTCGAGGCGCTGACCGCCGAAGCCTATGCTCCATACCCGCTTCTCCTTGGCCGCCCGCCGATTCCCGTTACCGAAGACTACACACCGCGCATCGGTCGCGGTGAGGTCTGGTTGCGGGAGGTGCAAGGAGAGCTTGCCGGCCTGGCCGTCGTTGAACGGCACCCAGACCATGTGATGCTCTTCAGCATTGCTGTCTCCCCGAAATTTCAGGGCGCCCAGTACGGCCTTGCCATTCTGAGATGGGTGGAAGAGACGGCGCGGGAATGGGGGCTTCCGGAAGTTCGTCTCTACACGAATGCTCGCATGGAACGGAATATTGCGCTCTACCGGGCGTTTGGCTTTCAGGAAACGGGTCGCCGCGAGAATCGGCATAGGCCAGGATGGGTGATTGTCGATATGGCAAAGCAAGTCGGCGGACTGAGATAATCAGAGGAGGAAGGAATGACGAAATCCGGCAACATTCGCGTCGGCATCGGCGGCTGGACCTTCGAGGCATGGCGGGACCACTTCTACCCTGGGGATCTGAAGCAGAAGGACGAACTGAACTATGCAAGCCGCAAGCTAAAGGTCATTGAGATCAACGGCACCTATTACAGTTCGCAGAAGCCGGAAACCTTCGCCAAATGGGCCGCGGATGTGCCTGAGGGCTTCATCTTTTCGCTCAAGGCCAGCCGTTTTGTCACCAATCGTCGTGTGCTCGCGGAGGCTGGCGAGTCGATGGAGCGCTTTCTCACTCAGGGCCTGACGGAGCTCGGCCCCCACCTGGGCCCAATCCTCTGGCAGTTCGCCCCGACGAAGAAGTTCGATCCGGATGATTTCGAAGCCTTCCTCAAGCTGCTGCCGAACAAGCAGGATGGCTTGCCTCTGAAGCACGTCGTCGAGGTACGCCATGACTCGTTCAAGGTGCCGGAATTCGTGGCGTTGCTTTCGAAATACGGCGTTGCGCCTGTCTGCGCGGAACACTTCGATTACCCGATGATCGCGGATGTAACTGCCGACTTCGTCTATGCGCGCCTTCAGAAAGGTTCGGACGATATCAGGACCTGCTACTCGCCGGGCGACTTGAAAGACTGGGCTACGCGCCTCGAAACCTGGGCGGATGGCAAGGTACCCGGCGATCTGCCTCTCATCGATGGCGATCGCAAGGTTGCAACCGAACCGCGGGATGTCTTTGCCTTCATGATCCATGAAGGCAAGGTCAATGCGCCCTTTGGGGCGATGGCGCTACAGGAAGCGGTGTTGCGATAGGCTTGTCGTCAGAGCGGACGAACCTCAGTCGCCAGCTCTTCCGCGGTCAGTCCTTTGCCAGCGCGCATGCCGGCCTCTCCATGCATGTAGACGCCGGCCGCGGCCGCCTCGAACGCAGGAACGCCCTGGGCCATCAGCGCTCCAATGACGCCTGCGAGAACATCGCCGGAGCCGGCGGTTGCGAGCCAAACCGGTGCGTTGGTGTTGATGCAGGCTCTGCCGTCAGGCGAGGCGATGACGGTATCGGCGCCCTTGTAGACGATGGCGGCATTCGCCCGTGCCGCGGCAGCCTGCGCTTTTTCGACCTTTCCCATGGCTGTGTCAGCGGCGATATCGGGAAACAGCCGGCCGAACTCCCCCTCATGTGGCGTTAGCACCAGCCGCGGCTCGCCGGAGAACTGTGAAAATAGTTCATCCGGGGCATCCTTAAACGACGAAAGCCCGTCTGCGTCGAGCACGAGATGGCGGTCGGAAAGTGCGGCGACGAAGCGCCGCGCCTTGTCGCCGACTCCGAAGCCTGGGCCGAGAACGAACGTCTGCAGCCGCTCGTCGTGCAGCCAGTTGCCGAGCGCGGCCTCCTCTTCGATCGGATGCAGCATGATCGCCGTAAGGTGCGCCGCATTCTCTGCGACTGCATCTCCCGGCGCGGCGATTGTCACGAGTCCTGCCCCGGCCTTCAGCCCCGCCATCGCCGACATTCGGGCGGCGCCGGTCTTGCCTGTTTCGCCGGAGAAGACGACGAGGTGACCGCGTTTGTATTTATGTGTTTCCAGTCCGCTTGAAGGCAGCACCTGGCGCCAACATTCCGGCTGGTTCTCGGCGATTTGCAGTTTTTTCTCGGCGCGAACGATACGGGCGGGTATGCCAATGTCGAAGACTTCCAGTTCGCCGCACAGTTCGCGCCCGGGCATCAGGAGATGGCCGGGTTTCCGCGTCATGAAAGTAACGGTCCGAACGGCCGTAAAGGCCGCCCCTCGGACGGTTCCCGTACGACCGTCCACGCCCGATGGCAGGTCGACGGCAATTACCGGCACCTGCGCCTGCTTCACTCGCTCAATCACGTCAGCGACGCTCTTCGGAACATCGCGGGCAAGGCCAGCACCGAACAAGGCATCGATGATTACGTCGCCATTCCGTGGCTGATACGTCTCAAGCGGCTGTACTGCGTTCGGAAAACTGTCCCTGGCCCGGGCGGCATCGCCGTTGAGCTTCTCCGGTTCGCCCATCTGGAATACGACGACGGCAACGCCGCTATCAGCTAGCAAGCATGCGGCAACATAGCCGTCGCCGCCGTTGTTGCCCGGACCACAAAGAACGACGGCGCGAAGAACCGCGGGAAAATCACGCAACAAACTGGCGGCGACGGCGGCACCTGCTCGTTGCATAAGGGCATAGCTATCGATGCCGGACGCGGCGGCTGCCGTATCGACTGCTGTCATTTCTTCCGGCGTGAGGAGTAGATTGGAGATTCCCGCGGTCATCGCCGCATTCAAACAGAAATCGCCTAAATAACAACCTGTCGAATGATCGGCGAAAAGATCGAAAAATGTGCAAACGCACAAAGGTTAGGCGAATGGCGAGTTTTGTCATCGACTATTAGCGCGGGGGAATATTCCGAAAAATGAGCCGGATTTGCCGATTGCATGTCGATTGTCGAAGAATTTCAGCCCAAAACCAGTGAAAATCTGCCCGATTATGGGTTCCTGCGCCTGATCTGCGTCAATTTCTGAAAAATCCGCTTCCCAACTGGCACGATAACTGCATCATGACGGAAAGCAGGTCTGAGCCTGCCATTAACGGGAGAAGCGGAGAGTCATTTTCTCATGAAAAAGATCGAAGCGATCATCAAGCCCTTCAAGCTCGACGAAGTGAAGGAAGCCCTTCAGGAAGTTGGCCTGCAGGGTATTACAGTTACGGAAGCGAAGGGCTTCGGTCGCCAGAAAGGCCATACGGAACTCTACCGGGGCGCGGAGTATGTCGTCGATTTCCTGCCGAAGGTGAAGGTGGAGGTTGTCCTCGCGGACGAAAACGCGGAGGCCGTCATTGACGCGATCCGCAAGGCCGCCCAGACCGGCCGCATCGGCGACGGCAAGATTTTCGTCTCCAACGTCGAAGAGGTTATCCGCATCCGTACCGGCGAAACCGGCATCGATGCCATCTAATCTTTATCGCCTTCGGGTGAACCAAAGTATCGTCATCTCAAATAAAGGAACTATTTAATGGCGACCGCAAGCGAAATTCTTAAGCAAATCAAGGAAAACGACGTCAAGTTCGTAGACCTTCGCTTCACCGACCCGAAGGGCAAGCTGCAGCACCTCACGATGGATGTGGTCTGTGTCGACGAGGACATGTTCGCTGACGGCGTCATGTTCGACGGCTCTTCGATCGTCGGCTGGAAGGCCATTAACGAATCCGACATGGTGTTGATGCCAGACCCCGAAACGGTTCACATGGACCCGTTCTTCGCGCAGTCCACCATGGTCATTCTGTGCGATATTCTCGATCCGGTCTCCGGCGAAGCCTACAATCGCGATCCGCGCGGCACCGCCAAGAAGGCTGAAGCCTACCTCAAGGCATCCGGCATCGGCGACACGGTCTTCGTTGGTCCAGAAGCTGAATTCTTCGTCTTCGACGACGTCCGCTACAAGGCAGATCCCTACAACACCGGCTTCAAGCTCGATTCCACGGAACTGCCGTCCAACGACGACACCGAATATGAAACCGGCAACCTCGGCCACCGTCCGCGTGTCAAGGGCGGCTATTTCCCGGTTCCGCCGATCGACAGCTGCCAGGACATGCGTTCGGAAATGCTGACGGTTCTGTCGGAAATGGGCGTGGTCGTCGAAAAGCACCACCACGAAGTGGCGGCTGCCCAGCACGAGCTCGGCATCAAGTTCGACACGCTCGTCCGCAACGCCGACAAGATGCAGATCTACAAGTACGTCGTGCACCAGGTCGCCAACGCTTACGGCAAGACGGCAACCTTCATGCCGAAGCCGATCTTCGGCGACAACGGCTCGGGCATGCACGTGCACCAGTCGATCTGGAAGGGCGGCAAGCCGACCTTCGCCGGCGACGAATACGCAGGCCTGTCCGAAACCTGCCTCTACTACATCGGCGGCATCATCAAGCACGCAAAGGCGCTGAACGCCTTCACCAACCCGTCGACGAACTCCTACAAGCGTCTCGTTCCGGGCTATGAAGCTCCGGTCCTGCTCGCCTACTCGGCCCGCAACCGTTCGGCATCGTGCCGCATTCCGTTCGGCACCAACCCGAAGGCCAAGCGCGTCGAAGTCCGCTTCCCCGATCCGATGGCAAACCCATACCTCGCTTTTGCCGCCATGCTGATGGCCGGTCTCGATGGCATCAAGAACAAGATCCATCCTGGCAAGGCCATGGACAAGGACCTTTATGACCTGCCGCCGAAGGAACTGAAGAAAATCCCGACGGTTTGCGGCTCGCTGCGCGAAGCGCTGGAAAGCCTCGACAAGGACCGCAAGTTCCTAACCGCCGGCGGTGTATTCGACGACGACCAGATCGATAGCTTCATCGAGGTGAAGATGGCAGAAGTCATGCGCTTCGACATGACGCCGCATCCGGTCGAATACGACATGTACTATTCCTCCTAAGAAGAGAGAAAGCCCCGGTTCGCCGGGGCTTTCGCCTGACCGGATGTCACAGTTATTTGATAGCGGATGTGACACTCATGTGACGAGATCCCGCAAAAATCTTGATTTGAGCGGGGCCAATCACCAAATCAGGTGATGAAAGGAAGTCGTACCATGAAAGAAAGAGTAGCAAAGTTCAGTATCGGTGAAGTGGTTCGGCACAAGGTATTTCCGTTTCGCGGCGTGATCTTCGATGTCGATCCGGAATTCGCGAATACGGAAGAATGGTGGAACTCCATTCCCGCCGAAGTGCGCCCCAGCAAGGATCAACCCTTCTACCATCTGCTGGCCGAGAATGATGAAAACGAATACGTTGCCTACGTATCCGAGCAGAACCTGATCAACGATGAAAGCGGCGTACCGCTCCGTAACGAACAGGTCTATCAGATTTTCGATATGGCACCGACGGGGCAGTTCAAACCCAAGATGAACTTGGCCCACTAACGTCCGCTAATATCATTCAAAACCCCGCTCCTCCCGCGGGGTTTTTCTTTGCTTGGGTCGTGTAACAGAAAACCCGGCGCAAGGCCGGGTTCTTTGCGAATCCGATGGCTCAGAATTACTGAGCCTTGGCAGCCTTCTGGGCCTCTTCAAGCTTCTTGCGGGCTTCGTCAGCCTTCTTCTGCATGCTGTCCTGCAGGCTCTTCTGGCTCTCAGCAAGCTTGGAAGCGGAAACCGGTTCGCCATCAAAGGCGCCGGTGAAGCCTTCGAGCGAGATCTTTATCGGGTTCGGCGCGCGGCGGAAGTTGATCGAGGTGAGAACCAGATCGGTGCCCTTCTTCAGGCTGGCGACCATGGCGTCAGTCAGCGGGATCTGGGCGACACAACGGTCGGGCATGCACATCAGGTAGTCGATCTTCTGGGCCTTGCCGCCGTCGATCTGCATCGCGACACCTGGCGGGATCAGACGAGCCGGCGGAACCGAAACCTGAAGGCTCTTGTTGTTGATCTTGCCGGAAACGCTGATGAGGCCAACGCCCGTGACGAGCTGGCCGCCGCCTGCGAGAACAACGTTCTGAACGACGCAGACATCATTGTCTTCCTGCTTGCTACAGGTCTTGTACCAGCCGAGACGCGGGGCGCCGGCAGCAGTAGCCGGGTCGGCGGAGGCCGCTGCATCCTGCGCGAAGGACGATACGGGAGCTGCTGCAGCACCGAGCATCACTGCCAGAACGGACAGGGCTGCCCGCGTTTTGTTTTCAGCCTTGAACATCATAACGAATTCCGTCTCCTGAAATCCCTTAGGGACGACAACGTGCCATCCTCACCAACAGGGTTGTTCGCAATCCACCTCTTAGAACAATGAGGCAAATGCATGACCCCCCGACTTCGGGTTCCCCTGTTACATTGCGTCGGGCCAGATATCCAGTATTTCTTTGACCTTTTCGGGGTCATCCGAAAGAATTCGGCGCGGATGGTGAACTGCGGTGGCTGCATGATAGTCTTGCGCCGAATCGTGCCGTTCCCTGAAAGGACCTCAACGATGCTTCGGATCGTTCTTCCCGTCATTTTTACACTCGTTGGCAGCGCGGCTCTCGCTGAGCCGGTGCATGGCATCGCGATGCATGGCGTGCCGGCCCTGCCCGCCGATTTCAAGCACCTTCCTTACGTCAATCCCGATGTGAAAAAGGGTGGGAAGATCAGTTATGGCGTCGTCGGGACCTTCGACAGCCTCAATCCCTTTATCTTGAAAAGCATGCGCACGACGGCGCGCGGCATGTGGGATCCGGAGTACGGAAATCTCGTTTTCGAGACGCTGATGCTGCGCTCGCGCGACGAACCCTTCGCCCTCTACGGCCTGCTGGCAGAGTCCGTCGAATGGGACGAAGACCGGACGTTTATCCAGTTCAATCTCAATCCAGCCGCCAAATGGTCGGACGGGCAGCCGGTGACGCCCGATGATGTGATTTTCACTCTCAATCTGCTCAAGGAAAAGGGGCGCGTTCCCTTCAGCACGCGATTGAATGCGGTCGAGAAGATGGAGAAGGTGGGCGACCACAGCGTTCGTTTCACCTTCAACGACAAGGCTGATCGCGAATTCCCGATGATTTTGGCCGGCTCCACGCCGATCCTGCCGAAACATGCCATCGATCCAGAGACATTCGATCGTTCGACGCTCACACCTCCCGTGGGATCTGGTCCTTACAAGATCAAGTCTTTGAAGCCCGGCGAGAGCATCACCTTCGAACGCGATCCCAATTACTGGGGCAAGGACATTCCGGCCAAGGTTGGGCTCGACAACTACGATCAGATAACGGTGCAGTATTTCCTGCAGGACACCACCCTGTTCGAGTCTTTCAAGAAGGGTGACATCGATATCTATCCGGACGGAAGTCCCGGCCATTGGGCAAGTGCTTACAATTTCCCGGCAGTGACCTCAGGCAACGTCCTCAAGGATACGTTCGAACCCAAGCTGCCGAGCGGCATGTTCGGCTTCGTCTTCAACACCCGGCGGCCGGTCTTTGCCAACGCGAAGCTTCGCGAGGGGCTGTCGCTGGTCTTCGATTTCGAATGGGCGAACAAGAACCTCTTCTCGAACGCTTATATCCGCACTGCGAGTTTCTGGCAGAACTCGGATCTGTCGAGTTTCGGGGTGCCGGCGGACGAACGCGAGCTGAAGCTTCTCGGCCCGATCAAGGATCGAATCGATCCAGCGATCCTGGATGGCACCTACAAGCTCCCAGTCACCGACGGATCGGGCCGCGATCGCAATGTCCTGAAGCAGGCAGCCGCGCTCCTCAAGGAAGCAGGGTATACGATCAAGAATGGCAAGATGAGCGACACCGACGGACGTCTGCTTGCTTTCGAGATCATGACGCAGAACACCGACCAGGAGAAGCTCGCAGTCTCCTATCAGCGTTCACTGCAACTGCTCGGCATTGTCGCGACCATCCGCACGGTGGACGATTCCCAATATCAGAGCCGCACGAGCAGCTTCGACTATGACGTGATCATCAAGTCCTATACGTCGTCCCTCTCGCCGGGCATCGAACAGCTCGGACGTTGGTCTTCCGCGGCCAAGGAGCGCGAAGGCACAGACAATTTCGCCGGAGTTTCCGACCCTGACATCGATACGCTGATCCAGCACATCCTTATGGCCCGGTCGGCTGAAGACTTTACCGCGGCGGTGCGTTCTCATGATCGGATGTTGCTGTCGGGGCACTATGTCCTGCCGCTTTACCATGTTGATCAGCAGTGGGTTGCGCGCAGCAAGCGCATCGCTCATCCGGACTCCGTGCCGCTCTATGGCTACCAGTTGCCGGCATGGTGGGATCAGAGCGTCCAATAGCAGGTTCCTTTTTTCTGCCTGGTTGAAGTCGCCCGCCGCAGGGACTAGATGGCGGGAAGGTTTCGATTTGAGAAAGAAGGAAAAGCCCATGGAACGCATTACCATCGACGTTGTCTCCGACGTCGTCTGCCCGTGGTGCTATCTCGGTAAGGCCCGGCTCGAGCTTGCGATCGCTGAAGTTCAGGACGATGTCGGCGTGGATATCAACTGGCGCCCCTACCGCCTCAACCCCGATTATCCGCCTGATGGCGTCGACCAGAAGAAGGCGCTGGAGGAGAAGCTTGGCGGTGCCGAGCGCGTTGCCCAAGGACACAAGATGCTGACTGAGCTTGGTCGTGAAGTCGGCATCAAGTTCGATTTTGACGCGATCAAGATCGGCCCGAATACGCTGGATGCGCATCGCCTGATCCATTGGGCAATGGTTGAGGACCGCGACAAGGCGGACAAGGTCGTCAACGGCCTGTTCAAGGCGAACTTCGAGGAAGGCCGCAATGTCGGCGATCATGCCGTGCTGCTCGACGTTGCCGAGAAGGCAGGCCTTGACCGCACGGTCACTGCGTCGCTGCTCGCCTCCGATGCCGATAAGGTCCTGGTGGTCGAAGAGATCGAGGCGGCGCAGAAGATGGGCGTGAACGGTGTGCCGTTCTTTATCTTCGATCAGCAATACGCCGTCAGCGGCGCTCAGACGCCGGACGTTCTGGCAGGCGCGCTTCGCGACATCGCCAAGGCGAAGGCGGAAGCGCGCGCCGGCATGAACTGAGCCCTTACCCCTTCGCCATTTCCGCAAGCTGCGTCATGATAACGGCTGCGCCCTGCAGCCGCTTTTCCGGCGTCGGCAGATCGCGTGTGAGGAAGACGCTCTGGTCCGGCCGAATCTTTGCCATGGTCCCCTGCTTGGCGATGTAGCCAACCAGGTTCGCTGGATGCGGAAACTCCTTATTGCGGAACTGGATGACCACCCCCTTGGGACCTGCATCCAGCTTCTCCACGTTGGCGACCCGGCAGAGCGATTTCACATACACGATCTTTAGAAGGTGCTGGACCTCGATCGGCATGGGGCCGAAGCGATCGATCATTTCTGCGCCGAAGGCATCGATTTCCTTCAGTTCCGTGATCTCGCCGAGGCGGCGATAGAGTGCCATGCGCAGATGCAGGTCCGGCACGTAACCGTCGGGGATCATCACCGACGTGCCCACAGAGATCTGCGGCGACCAGCCGGTATCCTGGATTTCGTCGACGCCCTTCACCTCGGCCACCGCCTCTTCCAGCATCTGCTGGTAGAGCTCGAAGCCGACCTCCTTAATGTGGCCGGACTGCTCTTCGCCGAGCAGGTTTCCTGCGCCGCGGATGTCGAGATCGTGGCTGGCCAACTGGAAGCCGGCGCCGAGCGTGTCGAGCGACTGCAGCACCTTGAGGCGCCGTTCCGCCGTCGCCGTCAGCACCTTGTTGACCGGCAGCGTGAAGAGCGCAAAGGCGCGCACCTTCGAACGTCCGACGCGACCACGCAGCTGGTAGAGCTGCGCCAGGCCGAACATGTCGGCGCGGTGCACGATCAGCGTATTGGCCGTTGGCACGTCGAGTCCCGATTCCACGATCGTCGTCGACAACAGCACGTCATAGCGGCCCTCGTAGAAGGCGTTCATGATGTCCTCAAGCTCGCCGGCGGGCATCTGGCCGTGCGCGACCGCGACCTTCAGCTCCGGTACATCCGACCGCAGGAAGGCATGCACATCCTCCAGATCGGCAAGCCGCGGGCAGACATAGAAGCTTTGGCCACCGCGATAGTGCTCGCGCATCAGCGTTTCGCGGATGACAAGCGAATCGAAGGGCGAAATGAAGGTGCGAACCGCCATGCGGTCGACCGGCGGCGTCGTGATCAGCGACAGCTCGCGCACCCCAGTCATCGCGAGCTGCAGCGTGCGCGGGATCGGTGTCGCCGAGAGCGTCAGCACATGGACATCGCTTTTCAGCTCCTTCAAGCGTTCCTTGTGCTTGACGCCGAAATGCTGCTCTTCGTCGATGATCAGCAGCCCGAGATTGGCAAACTTGATCCCGGCACCAAGAAGCGCATGGGTGCCGACGACGATATCCGTCTTGCCCTCTGCTACTTCCTTCTTCGTTAACGCCAATTCCTTCGACCCGACGAGGCGTGAGGCTTGCTGGATGCGAACCGGCAGGCCGCGGAACCGCTCGGCGAAGGTCTTGAAGTGCTGGCGCGCTAGCAGTGTGGTCGGCACGACGACGGCAACCTGTATGCCGTTCATCGCCGCAACGAAGGCAGCACGAAGCGCCACCTCAGTCTTGCCGAAACCGACGTCGCCGCAAACGAGGCGATCCATCGGCCGACCGGCTCCAAGGTCGGAGCGCACAGCCTCGATGGCATTATCCTGATCCTCCGTCTCGTCGTAAGGGAAGCGCGCGGCAAACTCGTCGTAAAGCCCTTCCGGCGTCGTTAGCACGGGCGCATGCCGCGTCAGTCGCTCAGCTGCGATACGGATCAGCCCATCCGCCATATCGAGCAGCCGCTTCTTGAGCTTGGCCTTGCGCATCTGCCATGCGCCGCCGCCGAGCTTGTCGAGTTGCGCTTCCGTCCCCTCTCCGCCATAGCGCGACAGAAGGTCGATGTTCTCGACCGGCAGGAACAGCTTCGCGTCGTCTGCGTATTGCAGTTCGAGGCAGGCATGCGGTGCGCCCGCCGCTTCGATCGTTCTCAGGCCGACAAACCGACCGATACCGTGCTGTGCGTGGACGACGACCGAACCTTCGTCGAGCCCGGCAACTTCGGAGATGAAATCGGCGGCGCGCTTGCGTCGCTTCGAACGCCGCACCATGCGGTCGCCGAGAATGTCCTGTTCGCCGATGACGACGAGATTGCCGACTTCAAATCCGGATTCGAGGCTGAGCACGCCGGCAGCCGCCTCGCCTTTGGCAAGGCCATCCATCTCCTTCAGCGCGCCGACCGGCTTCACGCGCTCGAGCCCGTGTTCGCTCAGCACCTGCAGCAGACGCTCCAGCGAACCTTCCGACCAGGCGGAAATCAGGACCTTCGCGCCAGCCGAGCGCTTGTCGGCAATATGCTTCACGACAGCGTCGAACACATTGATCCGCTCGGCATTGCCGCCACCCTCGGCATTCGAGCGTGCCCAGCGCTCGCCTTGCCGCGCGTCGAGATTGATCACACGCCGCGCCTCTCCCTCATGCTCGTTAAAGGGCGAGATTCGCATCGCGTTGAACGCGTCGAGCGTGCTGGCGAACGTCTTTCCGTCCAGGTAGAGTTGGCTGGGCGTCACGGGCTTGTAGGGTGTCCCTTGCGCCATCTGTCCCTTGCTGGGCTGCCCGGAACTGAGGCGGGCGTCATAGTAGTCGAAGACGAGCTTGGACCGTTCCTCGGCGGCCTGGCGCACAGTATGATCGGTGACCATCCGGAAGTCTTTGAGATAGTCGAATACCGTCTCCAGCTTCTCGTAGAAAAGCGGCAGCCAATGCTCCATGCCTGGGTAGCGTCGGCCCTCCGATATGGCGAGATAAAGCGCATCGTCGCGTGTCGCCGCGCCGAAGGAAGAGAGGTAATTCTTCCGGAAACGGCTGATCGTATCGGGCGTCAGTGTGACCTCGCTCATCGGGTTGAGGTCGAGGGAGCGCACCTGCCCTGTGGTGCGCTGACTTGCCGGGTCAAAGCTTCGGATGCTTTCCAGCGTGTCGCCGAAGAAATCGAGGCGAACAGGCTCCTCGGAGCCCGGCACGAAGACGTCGAGAATACCGCCGCGCACCGCATATTCGCCGACCTCGCGAACCGTTGCGACGCGGTCGAAGCCGTTGCGTTCAAGGCGCCCGGCAACATCGTCCATGCGCACCGTATTTCCGGGGCGAGCTGAGAAGGCAAGGCTTTCGATAATCTCTTGTGGGGCGACTTTCTGCAGCATTGCATTGACTGTCACCAGCACGATCGCGGCATGTGGCTTCTTGTGATGCGCGATCAGGCCGCCCAGCGCCGCGAGACGGCGTGCCGACGTATCGGCGCTCGGGGAAACGCGGTCGTAAGGAAGACAGTCCCAGGCCGGCAAGGTCAGAACCGGGATCTCCGGCACAACGAAGCCCAGCATCTGCTCAAGGTCCACCATCCGCTGGCCGTCGGAAAGCACGTAAGCGACCGGCTCTCCGGCGCGCGCCAGGTCGGCCAGCAACAAAGCTTCCATACCTGTCGGCACATTGCCGATTGTCAGCGGCTCGGCGACGGCTGACAGCTTCCTTACGTCAAAACCTGAGGTCATTAGGCATTCCTGGGCAGGGCGTCGGCTGGATATTCGAAATCGGGCTTGTAAGCGGCAAGGCGCGCAAACATCGGCGTCTGGAAACGCTCAGGCACCGGCCATGTTCCCATGATCCAGCGCACGAGATCGTTGTCCTCTTCGGCCATGATGGTTTCGAACTCGTCGAGTTCGGTCTCGGACAGGGTGGCGATCTCCTTCTCGGCGAACTGCCCGAAGACCAGATCCATTTCGCGGATGCCGCGATGCCAGCAGCGAAAGAGGATTCGGCGGCGGCGCGGATCAAGATCGGCGCTCGAGAGTGACACACCCGTCATGGCTTTACCTTCCTGTTGATGCGCCTCTATAGACCCTCGAAAGCAGCTTGTCAGCCTTGCCAAGGCCGCATTGTTCATCGCATTTTGCGGCAATGCGCCCAGCCATTCTCGATCCGCTGTTTTCGCCCGTTTCCGCCCTGCCCGGCGTCGGCCCAAAGATCGCCGAATTGCTGGTGAAGCTGCTTGGGCGCGAGACGCCCGAAGATACGCGCGTCGTCGATCTGCTGTTTCATGCGCCGCACTCGCTGATCGACCGTCGAAACCAACCGGGTATCGCCCGCGCCCCGCAAGGTGCAATCGTCACCGTCACGGCGCGGGTCGATCGTCACCAGGCGCCGCCGCGCGGCAAGAGCAACATTCCGTATCGCGTCACGCTGCACGACGAAACCGGCGAACTGACCCTTGTCTTCTTTCGCGGCCAGGCGGCTTGGCTGGAAAAGCAGCTGCCGTTGGACGAGGAGGTAACCGTCAGCGGCAAGATCGACTGGTTCAACGGTCGCGCGTCGATGGTCCATCCCGACTACATTGTGAAGGCCAGCGAAGCTGAGAACCTGCCCCTCGTCGAGCCGATCTATCCGCTCACAGCTGGTCTTTCGCCGAAGACATTGCGCAAGATCATCGAAGCGGCGCTGCCGCGCGCGCCGGAAATGCCGGAATGGATCGACTTCGCTCTTGCGCAGAAGCAGGGTCTGCCCTCGATATCAGACGCTTTCCATGGACTACACGAACCGCGCGATCCCTCGGATATCGATGCACAAGCCCCTGCCCGCCGCCGGCTTGCCTATGACGAGTTTCTCGCGGGCCAACTATCGCTGAGCCTCGTTCGCCAACGATTGCGCAAGGTTGCCGGCCAGCCCGTACACGCCACCGGTCAAGTCAGCAGGCAGATCCTGCAGGCTCTGCCGTTTTCGCCGACGAACAGCCAGAATGCGGCGGTCGCCGACATCCTGAAGGATATGGCCGGCGAGGACCGCATGCTCCGCCTTCTTCAAGGCGACGTTGGCTCCGGTAAGACCCTGGTTGCCCTCATGTCGATGGCAGCCGTGATTGAAAGTGGCGGTCAGGCCGTCCTCATGGCGCCGACGGAAATTCTAGCCCGCCAGCACCATGCGACGATCTCCAAATTTGCCGCTTCCGCAGGCCTCGGAATCGAGGTTCTTACCGGCCGCACCAAGGGCCGCGAACGTGAAGATATTCTCGAGAGGATCGCATCCGGAGAGGCGCAGATCGTCATCGGCACCCACGCCCTCTTCCAGGACAGCGTCAACTACCGCAACCTCATGTTGGCTGTCGTCGACGAGCAGCACCGCTTCGGCGTCCACCAGCGCCTGCGGCTGACTGCGAAGGGCATCACACCTCATATGCTCGTCATGACCGCGACGCCGATACCGCGCACACTGGTGTTGGCTGCCTTCGGCGACATGGACGTCTCCAAGCTGACGGAGAAGCCGGCCGGACGGAAGCCGATCCAGACGATCACAGTGCCGACCGAACGTATCGGCGAGATCGTCGGGCGCCTTAAGAGCGCCTTGGCGGAGGGCAAGAAAGCTTATTGGATATGCCCGCTTGTAGAGGAGTCCGAGGAGAGCGACCTGATGTCGGTCGAGGAGCGTCATGCAACGCTCGTTTCGTCGCTCGGCGGCGCCATCGGCCTGATCCACGGCCGCATGAGCGGCCCGGAGAAGGATGCCGTAATGATGGCGTTCAAGAACAGCGAAATCCGCCTCCTAGTCGCAACAACAGTGGTGGAAGTCGGCGTCGATGTTCCCGATGCGACGATCATGGTGATCGAGCATGCCGAGCGCTTCGGCTTGGCGCAGCTTCACCAGCTTCGCGGACGCGTAGGGCGCGGTGACGAGGCTTCGACCTGCATCCTGCTCTACAAGGGGCCACTGGGCGAAACTGGTCATGCGCGCCTGTCGATCATGCGTGAAACGGAAGACGGTTTTCGCATCGCTGAGGAAGACCTGAAACTGCGCGGCGAAGGCGAATTGCTCGGCACGCGCCAGTCGGGAACCCCAGGCTTTCGCATCGCGAGCCTCGAGGCACATGCCGACCTGCTGGAAATCGCCCGCCGCGATGCGGCCTACCTGATCGAGCGCGACCCCGATCTCACCAGCGAGCGTGGCAAGGCAGTACGCTCCCTGCTCTACCTTTTCCGCCGCGACGAGGCGATCCGCTTCCTGCATGCAGGGTGAGCCGAGCCCGGCCCACAGCGCGCCGAAGCCGTCTTACAGCGTCCGGAACATCACGAGAGCGTCAACGTAGCCTTTTGTCGGGTGCTCGAAGGCGCCGGGCAAGCGGCCGACCGTCTCAAAGCCCAATGTTTCCCAGAGACGAACGGCGCGTTCGTTGGCGCTGACGACGAAGTTGAACTGCATCGCCCGGAAACCACGCTCGCGGGCGCGGACGAGCGAGTGCTCGTGCATCTGTCGCGCCACGCCCTTGCCTGCCGCGGCAGCAGCGGTCATGTAGCCACAATTGCAGACATGTGCACCACCGCCCGCCTGGTTGGCGCGGAGGTAATAAGTACCGAGGATCTCGCCACTTTCGTCTTCGGCGACGAAGGTCTCTTTGTCCGGCCCCAGCCAGTAAGTGAGGGCATCGGTCTGGCTCATGTCGCGATCGAGCGTGTAGGTCTCCCCCGCGCGGATCGTCGGCTCGATGATGGTCCATATGGAGGAACGGTCTTCCGCGGTGGCTGGTCTGATCAGCATTGCGTATGTCATCCTTCAACCGCCATCGCATGGCAACATGGCGGAACCAACAGACGTGATCTCGCGTACGGGCCAAGCAGGAGCGGAAGTTACATTTCGATCGGCGCCGGCAGCGGCTTGCGTGTCCGCTCCTGTTTTTTCATGCGCCCGGCAAGCTCTTCGGGCGTGACGAGACCACCGGAGATCAGGAGCTTCGCCGCGTCCTCCGGTGACATGTCGAGCGGCACAATCTTTTCGCGCGGCGTGAAGATCAGAAATCCGGCCGTCGGCACCGGGGTCGGCGGCAGGAACACGCAGACCATGTCCTGACCCATCGCCTTGAACTTTGTCGCGATCTCGCCTTTGGCATCCGTCGAAATGAAAACGAGCGCCCAGAGGCCGGGGCTGGGATATTCGATGAGGCCGACCTTCTTGAAGGAGTTCGTCTTGTCCTTCAGCACCGTCTCGAAAATCTGCTTCACGCTCTGATAGATGCTCCGCACCAGCGGCACGCGGCGAACAAGCGATTCGCTGAACTGAACGATGCTCTGGCCGATGAGGTTCTTGCCGAGGAATCCGATAAGCGTGATCGCGACGAGTGCTATCAGCAGGCCGGACCCTGGCACCGCAAAGTTAAGGTAGTTATCCGGGTCATAGCGCGCCGGTAGGTAGGGTTTGACCCAGCTATCCGCCCACCGCACGACCGACCACGTCAGCCAAAGCGTAATCGCGACCGGCGCACAAATAATCAGCCCCGCCAGGAAGTCGTTCCTAAGGCGAGTGGCTATAGGCAATCGGGGCAGTTTTTCCTTCATCGCGTACTGATAACTCCGTTGAGCAGGCCGGCTATCAGAAATCAGCTCCCCCGTGCTTTCCTATCAGAAAGCTGCCAGAAACTACCAAGCCATACAAGCCTCCTGGAGGCGAACAAGCGGTCACTCCACCGTGACCGACTTCGCCAGATTGCGCGGCTGATCGACGTCCGTGCCCATGAAAACGGCCGTATGGTAGGCAAGCAGCTGGATCGGCAGGGAGAAGATCATCGGCGCGATGATCTCGTTGACATCGGGAAGCACGATCGTCGCCATAGTCGGCAACTTCGATGCCGCCGCGCCCGCCTCGTCGGTAATGAAGATGATGCGTCCGCCGCGTGCGGCAACTTCCTGCATGTTCGAGACAGTCTTGTCGAAGAAGCGGTCAAACGGCGCAATCACGATAACAGGCATGTTTTCGTCGATCAGCGCAATCGGTCCGTGCTTGAGTTCGCCTGCGGCGTAACCTTCAGCATGGATATAGGAGATTTCCTTGAGCTTAAGCGCCCCTTCCATCGCAAGCGGGAAGCTCGTGCCGCGACCGAGATAGAGGACATCCCGGCACTTCGAAAGTTCGCGCGACAGGCTCTCCATCTGCGGCTGGATGAGGTTCAGCACGCGGCTCATGATGCGCGGCATTTCGGCGAGATGGCGGACCAGCTCCCTTTCCTGCTCTGCGCCGATCGTTCCCCTCGCCTTGCCTGCGCCGAGTGCGAGCGCGGCAAGGACGGCCAACTGGCAGGTGAAGGCTTTGGTGGAGGCAACGCCGATCTCCGGGCCTGCCATGATCGGGAAGACTGCATCCGACTCACGGGCAATGGTCGATTCCTTGACGTTGACCACTGCGCCAATCTTCAGCCCGCTCTCCTTGCAGTAACGAAGCGACGCCAGCGTGTCCGCCGTCTCGCCTGACTGCGAGATGAAAAGCGCAGCCTGCGAAGGCGACAGAGGCATCTCGCGATAACGAAACTCGGAGGCGACGTCGATCTCGACGGGCAGACGGGCGTAACGCTCGAACCAGTATTTGCCTACAAGCCCCGCGAGATATGCGGTTCCGCACGCGGAGATCGCCAGGCCGGTGGTCGCCTTGAAATCGATCGCATTGATGCTGTCGCTGATCGTGTTGCTGGAAAAATCTACGTAGTGGCTGAGGGCATGCGAGATGACCTCGGGCTGCTCATAGATTTCCTTTTCCATGAAGTGGCGGTGATTGCCCTTGTCCACCACATAGGCGGTCGTCTGTGATATCTGACGGGGGCGCTTTACCTCGTTACCTGCGAAGTCGAGGATTGTCGCGCCGTTTCGCGTAAGCACGGCCCAATCGCCATCGACGAGATAGGTGATCTCGTTGGTGAAGGGGGAAAGCGCAATCGCATCCGAGCCGAGGAACATTTCGCCGGAGCCATAACCCACGGCAAGCGGCGGGCCGGACCGTGCCGCCATGAGCGTGCCCGGATCGCTTTGGAGCATGATCGCAAGAGCATATGCGCCTGTTACCCGGTTCAGCATCTTTAGCATCGCGGCGCGCGGCTCGAGGCCGTCACGGAGATACTTCGCAATAAGATGGGCGACGACTTCCGTGTCGGTCTGCGTCCCGAAGACGGCCCCTTCGGCGATCAGCTCTTCACGCAGTTCGGAGAAGTTCTCGATGATGCCGTTATGGACGACCGCGACGCCCTCGACGAAATGCGGGTGAGCGTTGGTCTCGTTGGGAATGCCATGCGTAGCCCAGCGCGTGTGCGCAATGCCGATCGTTCCCGGCAGAGGGTCACCGTCCAGGCGCTTCTCGAGATTGAAGAGTTTACCCTCGGCGCGACGACGAGCCATCTCGCCGTTATGTATCGTCGCAACGCCCGCAGAGTCATAGCCGCGGTACTCGAGCCGCTTCAGCGCATCCACGAGACGCCCCGCAACCGGGCTGCTGCCAACGATTCCAACAATACCGCACATAAACACCCCCAAAGCCTTCTGTTCAGAGGCCACTCGTAACGATTCCGTCTTTTTTCTCAATGGCCTCGGCGGTCACTTTCGGTTTCCACGCGTTACGCGGAAGCCTATGGTTTGGCCTTCTTTGCAGCCTTAATCGCGAATGCGCGTTCGCGGAGCACGGCAGCCCTGCCCGGCTTCAGCTCCTGGTGCGCCCGGCCAAGGGCCAGCGCATCGGCAGGAACATCCGCAGTGATGACACTGCCAGCGGCTATGTAGGCACCGTCGCCAATGCTGACGGGCGCCACAAGCGAGGAGTTTGATCCAATGAAGGTGTTCGCGCCGATCAGCGTCTGATGTTTGTTTACGCCATCATAGTTGCAGGTGATCGTGCCTGCACCGATATTCGCGCCAGCTCCGACCTTCGCGTCGCCGATGTAGGTCAGGTGATTGACCTTGGCGCCCTCACCGATCTTCCCATTCTTGACTTCGCAGAAGTTGCCGACCTTCGAGCCGTTGGCGAGGTCGGCGCCGGGCCGCAAGCGGGCGAAGGGACCAACGATTGCGCCGGCACTGACATGCGCGCCTTCGATATGTGAGAAGGCATGAATGATTGCGCCGCCGTCGATCGTCGCGCCGGGACCGAATACCACATTCGGCTCGATCAGCGCGTCCTGCCCGATGGTTGTATCGTAGGAAAGAAACACAGTCTCCGGCGCGATCATCGTCACGCCTGATATCATCATCTCGTCGCGTCGGCGTTCTTGCCAGAGCCGCTCAATCACGGCGAGCTCCGCGCGATTGTTGCAGCCAGTCATCTCAATTTCAGGAGCATCGACAGCCGTAACGCGGCCCCCAATGGAGTGAGCGATTTCCACCAAGTCGGTCAGATAGTATTCGCCCTTGGCATTGGCGTTGCCGATGCGAGACAGGAGCTCGAGCGCCTTACGGCCGTTGATCGCCATCAGGCCGCTGTTGCACCATTTCACGGCACGCTCGGCATCGGCGGCATCTCGTTCCTCACGGATGGCGATCAGTTCGCCGTCCTTGACGAGCAGCCGGCCGTAGCCGGTCGGCTTGTCGGTGTGGAAACCGATGACTACGACATCGCTGCCCTCGGCAAGGCCCTGACGTGCTGCCTTGAGTGGCCCTTCGGTCTGCAACGGCACATCGCCGTAGGTCACGATGATATCGTCATATCCGCGAGCAATAGCATCGTGCGCTGCCAACACCGCATGACCGGTGCCGAGCCGCTCCTTTTGCAGATAGGTCTCGATTTTGACACCTTCGACCTGGGCCGCCTTCGCCACTTCGTCGGCATCACGCCCAACGACCAGCGCGACCGATGAGATGTCGCTTTTTGCCACGGCATCCAAGACATGGGCGATCATCGGGCGGTTCGCGATTGGATGCAGCACTTTCGATTTCGACGACTTCATTCGCGTGCTGTCACCCGCAGCGAGAATGATGGCGAGGCAAGTGCGTTCCATGATGTGCTCCGAGAATCCGTTATGTGCGGCCTTTGCTGCCTCATAGCAGCAAGACAAAGGCAGGACAAAGATCAAAAATGGATCAGGCGGATTCTCTGCTCATCGCCGCATAGGCCTCGCGGACGTGATCCCGGCCGTCGACAATCACGGCCTCCATCGCTTTTCGAGCGCCATCGATGTCGCCGGCAACGATCGCCTCCACGATGCGCATATGCGTGTCCGCAATATCTGAGAAGCCGTTCTGCGAGGGGGGCGTACTGATACGAAACATCCCAACCAACGCAGCTTCGATCAAGCTCCCTAGTGTTCGCATGAACGGGTTGTGAGAGGCATCGGCTATGGCGAGGTGGAAATGCAGATCGGCCAAGGCGAGGCTTTCGCTGGTATGACCCGGGGCTGCCATCTCCGTCGCTAGCGCGCGCAGATTTTCAATATCCTCCTTGCTCGCCCGCTCCGCTACGAGACCCGCGGCAAATGGCTCGAAGGCCATCCGAATGTCGTAAAGCTGCAACAGGAATTCTTCCGTCACGCCACAGTCGAAATGCCAAGCTATGATCTCGCTGTCGAACATGTTCCAGAAGTTTTTCTTCGTCACGCGTGTTCCGACACGGGCCTTGGCGATGATCATGCCTTTTGCGGCAAGCGTCTTCATCGTTTCCCGAAGGACCGTCCGCGAGACCTTGAAGTGTTGCGCGAGTTCGGCATCGCCCGGCAGAATGCTTCCGACAGGATAGGTTCCGGCAACAATCGCCCTGCCAAGGCCATCCACGACCTGGGCGTGGCTCGTTCGCGATTTGCGCGCTGTTCTTCCGGTCTCAAGCAATCTGTTACGCAACGAATACCTCCCCGTTCAGGCATACCTCTTATTCATACTGGAAAGGAAGAGAATAACCTTCTGCATTAGAATAAATGCAAAAAGCAATAGGCCGATCAAGATCTTCGTCCACCAGCTCGACAGCGTCCCGTCGAAGGTGATGTAGGTCTGAATGAGGCCTTGTATCAGGATACCGATGAAGGTACCCGCTACGAATCCCGCCCCTCCGGTCAACAGCGTCCCCCCAATGACAACTGCTGCGATCGCATCCAGCTCAACGCCGACTGCTGCCAGAGAATAACCGGCTGACGTATAGAGCGAAAAAACGATTCCGGATAGGCCAGCAAGAAAACCGGATAATGCGTAGATCTGTATCGTGGTGCGGCCCACGGCGACGCCCATGAGTTGCGCTGTTTGCGAACCGCCGCCTAGTGCGTAGACATTGGTCCCGAAGCGGGTGCGGTGCGCCAGGAATATGCCGCCGACAAAGACCAGAAGCATGATGCCGCCGATCAGCGTCAAACGCCCCCCACCTGGCAGCTTGTAATAGAGGCTCGTCAACGTGGTGTAATAGTCGTGATTGATCGGAATGCTGTCGATCGACAGAACGAAAGCCATGCCACGCGCAAGAAACATGCCTGCGAGCGTCACGATAAAGGCCGGCATTTCCAGATAGTGAATGATAGCACCCATTACGGCGCCGAACACGGTCGTGATGATCAGGACCAATGCGAACGCGACGAGCGGATGGATGGTCGTGTTCTGGAGGACGACTGCCAGGAACACACCGGTAAACGCAATGACAGAGCCAATCGACAGGTCGATGCCGCCGGAGATAATGACAAAGGTCATGCCGACTGCTGCAATCCCGAGAAAGGCGTTGTCGGTCAAAAGATTGCCGATTACGCGGGTCGACAGAATATTGGGATACTGCAGCGTGCAGATCGCATAAGAGAGAACGAAGATCACGACCGTTGCCAGAAGCGGCAGATATTTCGAGTTCATTGAACCTCCCCTTCCGTGACGCGGCTCGATCGCCGGCTCAGGACCACGGCGGCCGATTGGACCGCAGGCGACTGAATGACGAGGATCACGATGACGATCACCGCCTTGATGATCAGGTTGAACTCAGGCGGGAAGCCCGAGAGAAGAATGCCAGTATTGACCGCCTGAATGATCATTGCACCGATCAGAGAACCCAGAATGCTGAAACGCCCTCCAAGCAACGAGTTGCCTCCGACCACGACCGCCAGGATCGCGTCGAGTTCAAGCCAGAGACCGGCATTGTTCGCATCTGCGCCCTTGATATCGGCTGCGACAATGATCCCGGCAATCGAGGCGCAAAGGCCGCTCAACATATAAACGGCCATCAGCAGCACAGGCGTGCGCACACCCGACAACGTGCTTGCACGTCGATTGATACCGGTTGCTTCAATCAGCATGCCAAGCGCTGTGCGTCTCACGAGGAGGATCACCAGGGCCCCCACGACCAGCCAGATGATAACGGGCATGGGTAGGAAAGCAAATGCGCCGCTGCCGAGTGCGATCAGCCCTTCATCGTTGAAGGTCATGATTACACCCTCGGTGACGAGCTGCGCGATCCCGCGTCCAGCGACCATCAGCACAAGCGTGGCGATGATCGGCTGGATGTTGAGCAACGCGACCAGGAATCCGTTCCATACACCGCAAAGCAGTCCGACGCCGATCGTTACCAGCAGCGTCGAAGCAAGCGAATGGCCGGACACGATGGATGATGCGGCAACCGCGCCGCAGATCGCGATCACGGCACCGACCGAGAGGTCAATCCCCTTCGTAGCGATCACGAGGGTCATGCCGATTGCCAACAAAGCGACCGGCGCGCCGCGGTTCAGTACGTCGATCAGGCTGCCGTAAAGCCGGCCATTCTGAATAACAACATTAAAAAACTGAGGGAACATAATGAAATTCAATAGGAGAATGACCGCAAGCGCGATAATTTGCGGCGCAAGCCGGGTCAACAAGGCATTGAGTGACGACTTCATGCGTCCTCCGTCTCTTTCTGGGCTGCGGCGATTGCGTCGACGATGCGCGCGGTGCTGACATTGTCACCTGTCAGCTCAGCGACATGTTCGCGGTCACGAAGCACCAAAATACGTGAGCTATAGGCGATAAGCTCTTCCAATTCCGAAGAAATCACGATCAGCGACATGCCATTCGCGCACAGTTCTTCGATCAAGCGGATGATCTCGGCATGCGCTCCGACGTCGATGCCGCGGGTCGGCTCGTCGAGAATGAGAAAGTCGGGATTGGTGGCCAACCAGCGTGCAAGGATCGCTTTCTGCTGATTGCCGCCTGACAGCAGACGGATGGGCTTTTCCCTGTCCGTCGTACGGATGTCGAGTGCGCTGATGTAGCGGTCGGCCAAGGCGTTCTGATCGGCGCGAGAAATCGGTCGGGCCCAGCCTCTACGCGCCTGCAGCGCCAACGCAATGTTCTCGCGAATGGACAGGTCGCCGATGATCCCGTCCGTCTTACGATCCTCCGGACAAAAGCCGAAGCCGTTGCGGATCGCAGCACGCGGGTTCGACAGACTAACCTGCCTACCGTCGACCTTAGCGGTTCCGCTGTCGGCATGCTCGATCCCGAACAGCAATTCGGCGGTCTCCGTGCGTCCCGACCCGAGCAAGCCGGCAACGCCCACCACCTCGCCGACACGGACCTCGAGATCGAACGGCTTCACCTTGCCGCGCTTGCCATAACCCTCGAAGCTGTATTTCACGGGACCGGCAGCAACGGAGTGCGCCCGGGCGGTGGCCTCGGCCTTTGCCAGTTCACGGCCGAGCATCATTGAAATCAGGCTCTGGCGAGACAGCTCGGATGTCTCACGGGTGCCGACGAGCTTGCCGTTTCGAAGGACCGTGATGCGGTCACTGACCTCGTAAACCTGTTCGAGAAAATGTGTAATGAAGACAATTCCAAGGCCGCGGTCTTTCAAGTCACGCATGATGCGAAAGAGCATCGCGACTTCTTGCGTGTCGAGGCTTGCGGTTGGCTCGTCGAGGATGAGAACTTTGCCGGATAAATCGACAGCCCGCGCGATCGCCACGACCTGCTGCACGGCGACCGAAAACCGATCGAGTTGCGCGGTCACATCGATGTCCATCCCATACTGATCAAGCAGCAACCGTGCCTGTCGGTTCATCGCACGCACATCGATCATGCCGAAACGCTTCGGCTGGCGGCCAAGATAGAGGTTCTCAGCGACGCTCAGATTGGAGAGGAGATTGACCTCCTGATACACAGTCCCGATGCCCAGTTTCTGAGCCGCGAGCGTATCGGACGGACTGATTTCAGCGCCGTCGAGAACGAGCCGGCCTTGGTCGCGGTGGTAGGCACCGGTGATGCATTTGATCAGCGTCGACTTTCCTGCGCCGTTTTCGCCGAGAAGCGCATGCACCTCGCCCTTACGCAGCGAGAAGTCGACCTTATCGAGCGCAATGGCACCCGGGAAGAATTTCGAAATACCGGAAGCGGCTAGAACGGTCTCAAAATCGTGAATCATGAGTGCGGCTTTTCCTGATACAGGCCTTGCGGTGCCGCGGCATTGAAGGACATGAGGTCCTGATTGGCAGGCGGCAGTTCCGCACCGGTCCATGATGGACCGGTGCGGTTCGAGCGTCAAAAATCAGTAGCCGAGGTTCTTCTTCGACTCGTAGACCTTCGTCGGGTCGTCAGCCGGCGTGTAGAGCTTGGATTCCGTCTGGATCCACTTCGCCGGAGCCTTCTTGTCCTTCAGGTATGCGTCGAGGACGTCGAATGCGGGACCAGCCATGTTCGGCGTGAGTTCCACGGTCGCATTTGCTTCGCCGGCTGCCATGGCCTTGAAGATATCTGGCACGGCGTCGATCGAGACGACCAGAATGTCCTTGCCCGGCTTCAGACCGGCTTCCTTGATCGCCTGGATGCCGCCCACGGCCATGTCGTCGTTGTGAGCGTAGAGGGCGCAGATATCCTTGCCGCCGTTTTCGGCCTTCAGGAAGCTTTCCATGACTTCCTTGCCCTTGGTGCGGGTGAAGTCACCGGTCTGGCTGCGAGCGATCTTGAAGTTTGCCTTGCCGGCGATGGCTTCTTCGAAGCCCTTCTTACGAGCGATGGCGGGGGAAGAGCCGGTCGTTCCCTGGAGTTCGACGATCTTGCAAGCCTTGTCGCCGACGGTCTTTACCAGCCAGTCGCCGGCAACCTTGCCCTCATGAACCTGATCCGAAGTGACAGCGGTCAGGTAGAGGTCTTCAGGCGCCTTGATCGTCCGGTCGAGCAGTATTACGGGGATTTCAGCTTCCTTTGCTTCCTTCAGAACAGCGTCCCAGCCGGTCTCGACGACGGGCGCCAGGAAGATAGCGTTGACGCCCTGGGCGATGAAGGAGCGGATCGCCTTGATCTGGTTTTCCTGCTTCTGCTGAGCGTCAGCAAATTTCAGGTCAACGCCACGCTTCTTGGCTTCTTCCTTCGTGACGGTGGTTTCAGCAGCGCGCCAACCCGATTCAGAACCGATCTGCGAAAAGCCGACGACCAGTTCCGCAGCCGATGCAGAACCGAACATGCAGGCAGCCAGAATCGTAGCACTCAAGAGTGCAGTCTTCAATTTCATTATATCCTCCCAAAGCCGCCTCCACGCGGCACACCGAGAAAAAATCATATAGTATTACTTTTGTAAATGCACTTTCTGGTATGCGGTGCAAATAAAAAAAGGCGCTCAAAACGAGCGCCTTTTCGCACGTGCTAATTGCCTGACGAAATCACTTCGGCAGCTTGTCGTCGACGCCTTCGACGTAGAAGTTCATGCCGAGCAGCGTGCCGTCGTCAGCCTTTTCGCCAGCCTTCAGCCACGGGGTGCCGTCCTGCTTGTTGATCGGGCCGGTGAAGGGGTGAAGCTCGCCCGACTTGATCTTGGCTTCGGTATCCTGAGCCATCTTCTTCACGTCGTCAGGCATGTTGGTGTAGTCGGCCATCTTGAGGATGCCGTCTTTCAGGCCGTCCCAGCTCTGCTCGGACTTCCAGGTGCCGTCGAGCAGCGCGTGAACGCGCTTGGAGTAGTAGTTACCCCAGGTGTCGACGATCGCCGTCAGCTGAGCCTTCGGGCCGGCTGCGATCATGTCGGAGGCTTGGCCGAACGCATGAATGCCGCGTTCCTCGGCAACCTGCATCGGAGCGGTGGTATCCGTGTGCTGCGTCAGCACGTCGACGCCCTGGTCGACCATGGCCTTTGCTGCATCGGCTTCCTTGCCCGGGTCGAACCAGGTGTTCACCCAGATGACCTTCAGCTTGAAGTCCGGATCGATGGAGCGGGCACCCTGTTCGAAGGCGTTGATGCCCATGACCACTTCCGGGATCGGGAATGAGGCGATGTAAGCAGCACCGTGGTTCTTCGACGTCTTGGCTGCGATCTGGCCGAGGATGTAGCGCCCTTCGTAGAAGCGCGAGTTATAGGTCGCGAGGTTCGGGCCGGACTTGTAGCCGGTGCCGTGTTCGAACTTCACGTTCGGGAACTTGGCGGCGACCTTCACGGTGGCATCCATGAAGCCGAAGGACGTCGTGAAGATCAGCTTGCAGCCCGAACGCGCCAGACGCTCGATCGCACGCTCGGCGTCGGGGCCTTCCGGTACGTTTTCGAGGTAGGGCGTGTCGATCTTATCGCCGAATTCCTTCTGGATCTGCTGGCGACCGAGATCGTGAGCCTGGGAATAACCACCGTCCGTGTGTGACCCAACGTAGACGAAGCAGACCTTGGTCTTGTCAGCGGCCTGCGCGGACGAACCGACGCTCAGGACCGCGGCAGCTGATGCGGCAAATGCAAATGCGAGTTTTTTCATGATAACCCCTGTTAGTTTGTAATTTCCGGAAGCGCGTCTCATTCTTCTGTTTAGCGCTCCGGCACGAACGGTTTTCCCAGCGACGCAGGCGTGTTGATCAACGTCGTACGGCGATTATGAGAAATGATGACAAGGACCACAATAGTGGCAGCATAAGGGAGCATCGACAGAAATTGGGCCGGAATTCCAACGCCAAAAGCCTGTGCATGAAGCTGCAGGATCGTGACCGCGCCGAAGAGGTAGCCACCCGCAAAAACCCGCCATGGACGCCAGGATGCGAAGACGACGAGGGCGAGTGTGATCCAGCCACGGCCGGAAGACATGTTCTCCACCCATTGCGGCGTATAAACGAGGGAAAGCTGCGCTCCGGCGAGCCCCGCGCAGGCACCACCGAACATCACGGCGAGGTAGCGCGTGCGGATGACCCTGATGCCGAGAGCGTGCGCTGAACCGTGACTGTCGCCGATCGCGCGCAGCTTCAGGCCGGTGCGGCTGCGGAACAGGAACCAGCTCACGCCGAAGAGCAAAGCCAGCGACAGGTAGAATGTCAGATCCTGCCTGAACAGGACGGATCCGATGAGCGGAATGTCGGAGAGGTAGGGAATGACGATCGGCGCGAGGCGAACGCCCGGTACGCCAACATAGCCCTCACCCAGCATTCCCGACACCCCAAGGCCGAGGATCGTCAACGCCAGGCCAGTCGCCACCTGGTTTGCGACCAGCGTGAGGGTAAGGAAACCGAACAGCAGTGAAAACAGTGCGCCGGCGACAATGCCGCCCAGCAGCCCGATATAGGGAGACCCCGAAATCTGAGCGCTGGCGAAGGCAGCGACGGCCCCCATGATCATCATGCCCTCGACGCCGAGGTTTAGAACACCGGATCGTTCGGCGACGAGTTCGCCCAAGGCTGCAATAACGAGAGGTGTGGACGCTGTGATGACGGTCAGCAGAATAGCTTCGAAGATGCTCACGCGACGCCTCCCCGGACCCGCAACCAGACGATACGGATCTTGTAGTAGATGAGCGTGTCGCAGGAGAGCACGAAGAAGAGCAGCAAGCCCTGGAAGACGCGGGTGACCTTGTCGGATACGCCGAGCGAAAGCTGCGCCGCCTCGCCGCCGAGGTAAGTCAGCGCGAGCACAAGGCCGGATGCGATGATGCCGAGTGGGTTCAGGCGTCCGAGAAACGCGACAATGATCGCCGTGAAGCCGTAGCCTGGAGAAATCGCAGGCTGCAGGTGTCCGATCGATCCCGATACTTCGGAGATGCCGGCAAGTCCTGCAAGTGCCCCCGAGAACAGAAAGCTGAACCAGATCATCTTCTTGGACGAAAAGCCGGCGAAGCGCCCTGCCCGCTCGGACTGGCCGAGCACCACGATCTCGAATCCTCTCAGCGTGTATTTCAGCATGAACCAGACGAGAAGCGCTGCAACAATCGCGAACACGAATGCCCAATGGGCGCGGCCGGACTCTTCCCAGATCGCCGGCAGTGTGGCTTCGGGTGGAAACGGCACGCTTTCGGGAAAGTTGAAGCCTTGCGGATTGCGCCAGGCGCCGCGGATCAGCCAATCCAGAAACAGCTGCGCAATATAGACAAGCATTAGGCTCGTCAGGATTTCGTTGGTATTGAAATGCGCCTTCAGCAGCGCTGGAATGGCCGCAAACAACGCACCGCCGATCGCACCCATGACAAGCATCAAGGGCAGCACGAGAGGCGAATGCCATTCTGTAAATACGATCGGCAGGATCGAGCCAGTAATCGCGCCGATCGTAAATTGACCCTCGGCGCCGATATTCCAGTTATTGGAACGATAGCAGACCGCCAACCCGACGCCGATCATGATCAGGGGCGCTGCCTTAACGGCAAGCTCATGCAGCGACCAGACTTCCAGCAAGGGTTCGAGGAAGAAGGCATCCAGCGCTTCGACGGGGTTCTTGCCCAAAATGGCGAACATGATCCCGCCGGCAATCAGCGTCAGCACCAATGCCAGTAACGGTGAGACGAAACCATAGAGCTTCGACGCTTGCGGCCGCTTCTCGAGCTCAATGCGCATTGGCCGTCTCCGACGCGGTCTTGCCTTCGTGCAGGCCGCCCATCAGAAGGCCAATCTTCTCTCGAGACAGTTCTCCCGCCGGGAAGGGTTGCGAAAGTCGCCCCTCAGAAATCACGGCAATCTCCGTTGCGACTTCAAATATTTCGTCAAGATCCTGGCTGATGACGACGACTGCCGAGCCGTTGCGCGCCAGATCGACGAGGGCCTGACGAATGCGACTCGCGGCTCCCGCGTCGACGCCCCACGTCGGCTGATTAACAACGAGAACCGCCGGTTGTCGGTCGAGTTCACGCCCAACGATGAACTTTTGCAGGTTTCCGCCAGAAAGCGATCCTGCCGCAGGGTCCTCTCCGCTCTTGCGCACGTCCATCGCGTCGGCAATCCGCTTTGTCGCGGTCTTGACGGCACCGCGACGGATCACCTTGAGAAAAGAACCACCGAGGAAGCCCCTGCGGTCGGATTGGCTTCGCGCCAGCACAAGGTTGTCGGAAAGCTTCATGGCTGAGACGGCCGCATGGCCATGGCGTTCTTCCGGCACGAACCCGGCGCCAAGCAGACGCCGTGCCGTGATACCCTGGGTGCCCACCGCCTTCTTGCGGATGGTGATCGCATCCGGCGAGCTCACGGGATACTCTCCAGAGAGCGCATCGAAAAGTTCGCCCTGGCCGTTGCCGGCGACACCCGCAATCGCCAGGATCTCGCCCGACCGAACCGTCAGGGATACGTCCTTGAGGGGCATGGCAAAGGGCGTGCGGGCGGAGACGGAAAGATTGCTGACGGAAAGCTGCACGTCGCCCTTGTTGCCACGATCGGGATGAGTGACGGTTGCGACGTCGCTGCCAACCATCATGCGGGCAAGCGAGGCAGGCGTTTCCTGGCGTGGATCACAGGCGCCGGTGACGCTTCCGTTGCGCAACACGGTCGCCCGGTCGCAGATGCGCTGAACCTCCTCGAGCCGATGACTGATGTAGAGGACCGATTTGCCCTCCGCCTTCAGCTTGAAGAGTGTTTCGAAAAGCTTGTCGGCCTCCTGCGGCGTCAGCACCGAAGTCGGCTCATCGAGGATAATGAGTTTGGGGTTTTGCAGCAGCGCACGCACGATCTCGATGCGCTGGCGTTCGCCGACGGAAAGATCGGCGACGTGGGCATGAGGGTCGAGCGGCAATCCATAGGCGCGCGAGAGCGCCCTTGCTTCTTCCGCAATCCTGCCGATCGGAATGCTGTCATCAAGGGAAAGCGCGATGTTTTCAGCAACCGTCAACGCCTCGAAGAGCGAGAAGTGTTGAAAGACCATGCCGATGCCGAGCTTGCGGGCATCACCCGGCGAACCGATCGAAACCGGCTGGCCCTCCCACAGGATATGGCCCTCGGTCGGTTCGAGTACGCCGAACAGCATCTTGACGAGCGTCGATTTGCCGGCGCCGTTTTCACCAAGGAGAGCATGGATTTCGCCGTGGGCGATATCGAGGTCGATGTGGTTGCAGGCAGCAAAGCTGCCGAAGAGTTTCGTCAGTTGCTGGACAGACAATAACGCGCCGGAACCCGGCACATCAGATAACGACACGTTCCCCTCATTTCTCTCTGCCGACCCTGCCCATTCGGGTCATTATGGGATCAGCAGCGTAGTTCCGGTAGTTCTTCTGGACTCCAGATCCATGTGAGCCCGTCCGACTTCACGCAATGGATAGGTTTGGTTGATATTGATACGCACTTTGTTGCTCAAAACAACATCAAATAACGCGTTTGCACAATTGGTTAGCTCTTCGCGTGTTGCGATGTAGGCGAAAAGCGTGGGCCGTGTTGCAAAGAGCGATCCCTTCTGCGCGAGCATGGCAAGGGTGAAGTTCTCGATCGGTCCTGAGGATTGGCCGAACGAGACGAACATGCCGAACCGTCGCAGGCAGTCGAGCGATTGCGGAAACGTGTCGCGGCCAATCGAGTCGTAGGCGATGTGGACCCCTGCCCCACCGGTGATCTCGCGCACGCGCTCTACAAAATTCTCGGTGTTATAGTTGATAACGTAGTCGTAGCCATGCTCGAGTGCCAAACGCACCTTGCTATCTGACCCCGCGGTGCCGATCACCGTTGCCCCGAGCGCCTTGGCCCATTGGCCTGCGATGAGGCCGACGCCACCGGCGGCGGCGTGAAACAGGATCGTCGTATCCGGGCCAACCTTGTATGTCCGGTTGAGCAGGTATTCCGCAGTCATTCCCTTCAACATCATCGAGGCTGCAGTTTCCAGGGGAATTCCATCCGGCACCTTGACGAGGTGCTTGGTCTCGACGTTCCGCTCGACGCTGTATGCGCCATCCGCACCGGCATAGGCGACCCGATCGCCAATTTTGAAATCCTCTACATCAGGCCCGACAGCGATGACAGTGCCAGCCGCTTCCTTGCCCGTCACGAAAGGCGTATGCGGCGCCTTGTAGAGACCTGTCCGGAAGTAGACGTCTATGAAGTTAAGGCCGATGGCTGCATGCTTGATCTGCACTTCGCCTGCGCCGGGCGGCGGCAGGTCGATATCGACATATTCAAGAACCTCGGGTCCACCGGTCCTGCTGAATGAGACCGCCTGCGTCTTTGCCATCGTCTTCTCCTAGGCTCTACGTCCAAGCGCCGGGAAGAACTGCAGCACGGCGCCGACGCAGTAGAGGTAGATACCGCTAAGGATAAAGAGGACAAGCGCCCACTGCGGGATCACGAAATGCGTCAGAAGCGCATACATTCCGAGCGCCGACCATAGGAAGAAAACACCGAGGTTGAGCGGACGCAGGCGCTGGACGCGGACAGGATGGAGAAAATTGATCGGCAGGAAGGTCAGGATGACGGAAACGATGACGACGACAAGTGCTGTGATCGCGCTGGCATCGATGACGAAAAGCGTAAAGACGATCATGTTCCAGACTACTGGGAAGCCGGAGAAGAAGTACTCGTCCGTCTTCATTCCGGTATCCGCGTAGTAGATTGCACTCGATACGACGATCATGCCTGCCGCCACGAAGGACCATGGTTCGCCGATCATGCCACTCTGGTAGAGGGCAAAGGCCGGCAATAGAACGTAGGTGACATAGTCAATGATATTGTCGAGCGTATCGCCCGACCAGTTTGGCAGCACCTCCTTGACGCTCACCTTGCGGGCAATCGGTCCGTCGATACCGTCAACTAGAAGCGCAAGGCCGAGCCACCAGAACATGTCGATGAACCGGTGCTCGGCAGCAGCGACCACGCCGAGGAACGCGAGAAAAGATCCGGATGCCGTCAGAATATGGACGGAAAATGCGCGCATCTCCGCGTAAGGTACGCGCTTGTAATTGAAAATCTTCATGTTTCCCCGAGCAGCCTATGGCGTCCGCGCATGGCAGACGCGGTTTTTGGCTTAATATGCATCCTTTGCTTCGCTTCGCCAGCGCAAAAGCGACGAAGCGACGCAAGGGGCAGGAATCCTGACGATGACACGCATATTTCGTGCAAGTCGCATGAGAAAGAATGGATTACCTTTAATCCCGACACTATTTGTAATATCTCGCTGGCATCGATAACATTGTGCGATGAATACGGGATCCGATACCGAAATGAACGCCCCTGCAAAAACCGAAGACTTCGCCTCCCCGATTCCGGCCGGAGTCTATGCCGAAACCGTGCTTAGCGTGACGCATTATACGGACCGCTTGTTCCGGTTCACGATGACGCGCCCGCAGGGTTTCCGTTTCCGGTCCGGCGAATTCGCGATGATCGGGCTGATGGTCGAAGGCAAGCCGATTTTCCGCGCCTATTCGATCGCAAGCCCCGCTTGGGCGGAGGAGCTGGAGTTTTTCTCGATCAAGGTCCCGGATGGTCCGCTGACCTCGCATCTGCAGGCGATCAAGCCAGGCGACCAGGTTCTGATGCGCAAGAAGCCGACGGGCACGCTGGTGCTTGACGCGCTGACGCCCGGCCGTCGTCTCTATATGTTTTCGACCGGCACCGGTATCGCCCCCTTCGCGAGCCTGATCCGCGATCCAGAAACCTACGAGAAGTACGAGGAAGTCATCCTCACGCACACGACCCGCGACGTAGCGGAACTGAAGTACGGCTTCGATCTCGTCGAGGAAATCAAGAACGACGAACTTCTGCAGGAGATAGTCGGCGACAAGCTGCGCCACTACGCGACGGTCACCCGCGAAGACTTCGCCTATCGCGGCCGCATCACGGATTTGATCTCGGCGGGCAAGCTTTTCACCGATCTCGGCGTTCCGCCGCTCGATCCATCAATCGATCGCGGTATGATCTGCGGGTCCTCGGCGATGCTGAAAGATACCAAGGAACTGCTGGAAAAGGCTGGCCTCAACGAGGGCGCAAACAGCAAGCCGGCGGAGTTCGTTATCGAGCGGGCATTCGTCGGCTAAATCAGCCAAGATAGAAGCGTTCACGGCCCCGAAATGGGGCCGTTTTCAATTGTGGCCACTGAGATACTCGATGAGGGCGCCCATCGTCCGGTTGGCGTCCTGGGATCTGCCCTGCTGAATGGCCCGTATGACCTCGACGTGCAGAGAGATGGATTGATCCATCCTGTCGGGACTGCTGGATGCAGACCAGAGCCGACGGGAATGGGTCTGAACCGGTCCGAGCGCCGATGTTATGAAACTGTTCGGGCAGGCTTCTTCCAGGATTTCGTCAAAGGTCTTGTCCGCGGCGAAGAATGCTGCCAAGTCGCCGGTCGTGGCGGACATTTCCATCGTCTGGGCACATTCACCCAGTTCCCTGCGCTGCTCTGATGTCGCAAAGTCGGCTGCCAGGGCGGCAGCGATCGGCTCGAGCTCGCGGCGAACCTGCATGACGTTCTCATGGTCCGTCGGCTTGATTTCGGCCACCTGCAGCCCGACACGCGGCTTCACCACGATGAGCCCTTGCCACGCCAGCTTCTGGATCGCTTCGCGCACCGGCGTGCGTCCGTGACCGGCAAGGTCGATCAGATGCTTCTCGGTAACCAAGGCGCCCGGCTGCAACGTCAGCGTCACGATCGCATGTTCCAGGGTGAGATAGGCACGGTGGCTGAGTGAGTTCTGCATCCGCGTATTCGGCTCCAGAAAGTGTATGCGTGTTGCGAAGCGACTGTAACGTTAATGATATATCAGCGTTCTTTCGAACGGCAAGCCGCGGGAGCGCCTGGATCTTCCGGCGATGCGTCTTCTCAATCACGGTGAAATGGCAAATGGCCTTGCAGCGAGTGGTGACGCAAGAGCGCTGGCCAGCGCCGAGCGCCTAACCCTATGAGGCATGCAGAGCAGCGGCCCGGCCGAAACCAGGCGCCTCCGCTCACTCGTGCCTCAACGCGTCGATCGGGTTGAGCTGCGCCGCACTGCGAGCGGGGAAGTAACCGAAGACCATCCCTATCGCGGCGGAGAACGCGAACGCCACAGCGATCATCGTGGGGCTGACCACGAACGGCACCTTCAGCACGGTCACTGCTCCATAACCAAGGCTGACCCCCAGCAAAATCCCTGCGATCCCACCAAACACGGAGAGTGCCACCGCCTCGACAAGGAACTGCAGCAGCACCTGGTTTTCCAGTGCGCCGATCGCCAGGCGTATGCCGATCTCGCGGGTGCGCTCGGTCACTGACACCAGCATGATGTTCATGATCCCGATCCCGCCGACAAGCAGGCTGATCGCGGCGACCGCTCCGAGCAAGCTGGTCAACAGTGTCGTGGTACCGGTCATTGCGTCAGCAATCTGCGTCATGTCATTGACGCTGAAGTCATCGTCACGTCCCGGTACGATCTTGCGCCGCTCCCGAAGCAGGTTTTCGGTTTCGGTCTGAACTTTCGATGTCGACACCCCGTCGCGCGCCGAGATCACGATCATCTGGACATTGGCGTTCGCTTTGCCGCCGACCCGGCGTTGATAGACCTTAACGGGCATGACGACGACATCGTCCTGATCGTTGCCCATGCCGGACTGGCCGCGCTTGGCAAGGACGCCGATGATGCTGCACGAAACCTTGCCGACGCGAATCTGCTGTCCCGTGGGATCGGCGGCGCCGAAGAGTTGCGAGCGTACCGTTTCTCCGAGGATGCAGCGCGGGCGTCCGCGTTCTTCCGCCGCGTCAAAGGTGCGGCCGATCGCCATGTCCCAGTCCTGCGCGATGAAGTAGTCGTTGTTCGTCCCCATCACGGTCGTCGAGTGGCTCTGCCCGCCGTAGATGACGGTCGCGGTCGTCTGATTGAGCGGCGCCGCGGCGCGCAGGCCATTGACCTGATCGCGAATGGCGTCGACGTCCTTGATCGTGAAGCGGCGTGCTTCCGAGCTTGGGCGACCAGGACCGAACTGACCCGGGCGCGCAAACAGCATGTTGGTGCCGAGCCGTGAAAGCTCGGCCGAAACCTGGGCGGTCGTACCGTTGCCGATCGTCACCAACGCGATGACGGCCGCCACCCCGATGACCACGCCGAGCACCGTGAGGAAGGAACGAAGCATGTTCCGGCTGATCGCACGCAGCGCAAGTTTCAGCGTCTCAAAGAACATGATCCGCCCTCCCGCGATGCTCGACCTCGGTCTCGAGCTTGCCGTCTATGAAACGCAGCAGGCGCTGAGCGTAGGCAGCAATATCGGGCTCGTGCGTGACCATGACGATCGTGATGCCCTGTTCGCGGTTCAGTCGCGTCATCAGGTCCATGATCTCGACGCTGGTCTTCGTGTCCAGATTGCCGGTTGGCTCATCCGCGAGAAGCAGCGAGGGCTCGGTCACGATCGCCCGGGCAATCGCGACACGTTGCTGCTGGCCGCCGGACAGTTCCTGCGTCTTGTGATGCTCACGCCCGGAAAGCCCCACAAGCCCGAGCGCCTCCTTGGCCTTGCGGTGGCGCTCGCTTGCATGCATGCCGCGATAGATCAGCGGCAACTCGACATTCTCCAACGCCGAGGTGCGCGGCAGCAGGTTGAACCCCTGGAATACGAAGCCGAGCATATGACGGCGCAGCAATGTCAGTTGGCTGCGGTCGAAGCCCTGTGTTGAGACGCCTTGGAAAATGTAGTCGCCGTCGGTGGGCACATCGAGACAACCAAGAATGTTCATGGCCGTCGACTTGCCCGAGCCGGAAGGTCCCATGATGGCGACGAATTCGTGTTCGCGGATCGACAGATCCACCCGGTCGAGGGCGCGGATGGCCGCCTCTCCCTGACCATAGATCTTCGAGACCTGCTTGAATTCGATAAGTGCCGGGCTCTGCATCGTGAGCCTCGCCTACTTCGCCTGCGTAGCGTCGGTAATCACCGCATCGCTTTCCTTCAGGTCACCGGAAACGATCTGAGTGAATTGCCCGTCGGAAGACCCCACCTGGATGATCACTGGTGCCGGCTTGCCTGCTTTCAGCAGCCATACGCGCCGCTTTGCTCCGGTCAGGGCTTCGCCTTGGTTGCCGCTCCGTGGCCCCATGCGCGGTGGTCGGAGCAGGCCGAAGATGCCGCGGCCGCGGGGAGACTCTGCAGCCGGGGGGGCATAGCGAAGGGCCGAATTTGGGATCATCAGGGTATTCTCGACTGCCTCAACGGTGACATCAGCCGTCGCGGTCATGCCAGGACGCAGCAACAGGTCAGCATTGTCGACCGACAGGATCGCCTTGTAGGTCACGACGTTGTTCGTGGTCTCGGATGCAAATCGAATCTGCTTGATCTCGGCCGGAAAGGTCCGGTTGGGATAGGCATCAACCGTGAACGTCGCCTTCTGGCCGACGGCAATCTGACCGACATCGGCCTCGTCGACATCGACCTGCAGTTCCATCTTCCGCAGATCGCCGGCGATGACGAACAGCACCGGCGCGGACAAGGACGCTGCGACCGTTGCGCCGGGATCGACCGAACGCGTGAGAATCACACCGTTGATCGGCGAGACGATCTTCGCCTTGGCGAGGTTGACTTCGGCCAGCCGCAGATCGGCCTCCGCAGAGAGCACGGCAGCGACGTTGATGTCCTTTGCGGCAACCGCGGAATCGAACTTGTAGCGCGCATCTTCGAGGCTCTGCTGCGTAGAAACGTTGCTCTGAACGAGGTTGCGGGCTCGCTGGAACGAGCTCTGGGCCGACTCGAGGTCGGCGGTCGCCTTCACGACATTCGCTTTGGCCGAATCGAGTTTCGCCCGCGAACTCTTGACGTCCGCCTCAAGCTTGTTCGTATCGAGAGCGGCAAGAACCTCGCCGGCCTTGACCTCGCTGTTATAGTCGACGTTCACCTCGCGAACCGTTCCCGACAGCTCGCTTGATATATCCACTTGCTCTGTCGGCTGCACGGATCCGGTTGCCGTAACCAGCACGGTCAGGTCGCCGCGTTTGATAGGTTGAGTGGCGTAGCTGTATTGGTTGCCTTCTTGCCGCGCATAGAAATAACCCACCCCGCCGGCCGCAAGAATCAGCAGAAGCAATACCAATAGGCGACCACGCCAACGGCCCTTCGACTGTTTGCGTGAAGCCGCAAGGACGGTCGCCAGGTCGGCGCTCGCCTTGGTCGGCTTGGTTTCGTGCATAGTCTTGACGTCGTTCATTCCGGCCTCGATCAACATGCTGCCAACGCAGCCGCCAGCAAGATGATCATGTCGAAGCTGAACGGCAGATTAGCATCGGCCCGGATTGGCACGAAATGACGGTCGAATGAAATGAAATCTTGGTAATGAAAGTTCAGTTTCCGTAGGCTGAAATGGGACCGAGAGGATTCGCTTTGTATTGGCCGTCGCTCTTAAGCTGGCCTTCGACCTCTTCGATCTGCAGCCGCTGAAACTGCAGAACCGTCGTGGAGAGCTGCAGCCCCTCGCCGGACTGACCGAGTGATGGCCACACCGCAACGGCGACAAAAGCGAATCAACTCGATTTGCTGCAGTCCTTATGCGTTTGATAGAACCATCAATGAACCGGTAGACGCCGCTTGGCGGCCATGAGCAGATCGAGTTCCGTGGCCGATGGCCCGAACTTCTCATAGAGCCGCTTTGCCTCGGTTTCCTCTAGTCTATACTTCCTGGCAAACTCACCGAGGCTGTAAGGTCGCCCGCGCAACACTTTTCGGGTGGTCGTTGTGGGTGTGGTCACGCTGGTCATCGCAGTCTCCTTGTCTGTACAAGGAGCTAGCTAGAGCGTCATGTGACTTTGTGAAGGTATCGACCAGCCTCGGAAAGGATTGATTCGATTAAATCTTTTTCGGTGGAACCTTCTGATCCGTCGCGCATTTATATGCTGAGATTGTGAGCCGAGCCAAGCGGACTCGGCGGCGCGAAAGTATACCCGGATTTTTCCGCTTTCTCCGGGTCGTCAACACTATATTCGAACTTTCGTCCGCCCGGTTCATGACCTCGTTTCCCCCAACTTTTACAAAGCGCCTTCGGGCGCTTTTCTTTTTGGCCGTTTCCAGGGGGCCGCCTTTTCAGGCCCAGTCGCAAGAAATGTGCCTAATGCACAGGGAACGGTGATTTTTTGGTTGACCGCAATGGGGCACCTGCATATGTTCCGCGCACTTCCAGCCGGACGCACCGCTCGGCTTCAGGGAGAGCGTAGCTCAGCCGGTAGAGCAACTGACTTTTAATCAGTAGGTCTCGGGTTCGAACCCCGACGCTCTCACCATGAAATCAAAGACTTAGTATAGTTTGGGACGGCGACTGCCTTGCGTCCTCGCACCACGTTCGTGTCTAATAGCTGCACGGGCGGCCGTTACTAGGTCTGAACCCATCTGCACAGGCTGGATTTACAGAGCGATCGCGTAGATAGGCCGATGACGACCCGATTGATGAGGTCTGATCAGGGTTTGTGGTGCAGGCTGAGGTGATTGTGGAAAGGCCGATCAGCGCCACGGCCGCCAGAAATGTGAGAAATATGTGCGTCCGCGCTCCTCCGGGAGGGCCATTGCTCACCGCCGCGCGCGCAATCTAGCGTGTCATCGCAAGCCCGGGCGAGAATTACGGCGCCCTTTGCCAGGCACAGTTCACGAATCCGCTACCGCCGGCGAGTTCCAGATCCTCTGCGGCATCGCTATGCGGCGTGAGGCACGATGAAGCGAAACTCACCTGATTTTATCCGACAGGTCGCAGATTTTCGTCCTGTAGGTAGTGGGTTGAACTCCACTCCGTGATGTCATCACTCTACTGGCGTGCTGAAACGCTATTCACTACCCCGGTGCCGCGATGCCTGGATGTGCGGAGATCTTTCCTGCGGGCAAATGCTGCTGCCTTGCCCGCAGATCCGGTGTCCTCGTCCTCGCCCCATTAGCAATGTGACGCCTATCAATGCGACGTCGCCTTCCTGCTGGCCAACAACAGAATGTAGTCATCCGCTGCATCCGCTATTGCCATCGCCACTTCCGCCGGCGCCCACCCCTTTAGTTGCGCATCGCGGATGATCTGATGGAGCGCGGGTTCAACATCGGCGCGGCAATCGAGCAGGCGTTGATCATGAGTAGTGTCATTACGAACCGATTGAAGATTAATCATAGCTAGAACCCCTCTCATGTGAGGAAGCTACCATGACATAGATTGCAGGTTGAGCAAGCAAATGCTTAAGGAAACGCGCGATTTCGTTGAGAATGAGCTTTTTCGATGACACAAGGGGGGTCGGCAAAGCGATTCACGGTATAATCAGCCATCTGAAACCATCACGGAAGTGTGATGGATTTTGCGGGCGCCATCCGACGAGAGAGCTCCGGACTCGTCTTCCGGAACAAAACTGATCGCATATTGGTATTATTCCTACGCGACTGATATACCGGAAAGTACGACGATTGGTATGCATTTCCGACGTTGTCGTCAAAACGTGATGACCCCGTGATATGGTGTTTTGTTCGCGACTTGCCAGCTGGTGAATTTGTGCCTGCCTGGCGGAACCATTCAGCATCTCTCAAGGCGCACTCGACACCACGTCGAGTGTTTTGCAAAAGGACGTCCAGTGGTTGTGGCTGGGTTAAGGGGGGCCGTCGAAGATTGTTCGGAAAGTGTGTTTGAAGGGATGTGAGGTCGATCGCACGGACTTTGCCGCCGTTGTCCTCGTTTTAGGGCGAACACATTTGCGTTGCGCAACCAAACGGATCGCCTATCTTTTCTCTCGGGGGAATTGAGTCTGACTGCCGGCATTGGACATTTGCGCAGCCTTTGCGTTTGACCTGCCTTACGCTGCCAAAAGCATACCTCTTCTGCCATGCACTGCCCCGGCCGTTACAAAGGCCTCAATTTCCGCCTCGAGCGTTGACTTCGTAGTTTCTCTGGAAGGAAAATCATATGGAAGACGCAGGCGTAGGTTGGGTAGCAGCTATCATTATCGGCGGCATTGCCGGGTGGCTGGCGGAAAAGTTCATGAACAGCAACATGGGCCTGTTGATGAACATCATTCTTGGCATTGTGGGCGCGATCGTTGCGAACGCCATCCTCTCTGGGCTGGGCATCGCGCTTGCCGGCTGGCTCGGGTATTTGATTGCTGGCTTCGTCGGCGCGTGCCTGCTCATTGCCGTTGGGCGAGTCATTCGTCGCTAGTTAAAAACCAAAAGCCGGGCGCCAACACGCCCGGCCCTTGCCTGGTCAAACGCCGTTCGATCTATCGACGGCTCATCAATCCGAAAAGGTAAGCGACGCCGGCTGTCACGGCGAGCGCGAAGATAGGTTCCTCCCTTACCTTGTCGCGCAGCCGCTCCGTCATGACCGATGCCTCGTCGGCGACGGCGGTCTTGGCGCCGTGTCCAAGCGCCACAACGCTTTCGGACAGGCGTGCAAGGTCTTCGCGCAATGCGGCGACCTGTGCGGAAAGATCGTCTGCCGCGATCTCCGCCTTCACACGCGCGGTTGCGGACTGGGCGGAGGCGGTTTTCATATCGGCCATGGTCTGCTCCTCTTTTTCCGGATGCTCTTCAACGAATTAGTGCTGGGAAAGGTTCCGATGTCCGGTCTCTTTTGCGGCGCCAGGCGCCCAGTATGACTGCACATATAGCGCAGATGTTTTCGTGCGATAACCCTTCATTTCCTGCTGGCTTTGTTCTAAGGAACGTCAAAAGCTTTGCCCGCGAACGGGCGAATATAATGCGAGGTTTGCGTTTCGATGTTCGATCTTCTGCGAAGAGCTGCTCACACCTGGGTTGCCAAGCTCCTCATGCTGCTACTTGTCGCCTCTTTTGGTATTTGGGGCGTGTCGCGCTCACTGATATCGGGCGGCACGAGCACGACGGTTGTCAGCGTCGGAGACCAGCACGTCGACGTCAACGAGTTTCGCCTGGCCTACCAGCGGCAGGTCGCAAATCTCAGCCAGCAGTTCGGCATGCGCCTGACACCCGAGCAGGCCCGGGCCTTCGGTGTGGAGCAGCAGGTTCTGGCACAGTTGGTCGCCGGCGCATCGCTCGATCAGTTGGCGGAAGACATGAACCTTGGCCTGTCGCAGGATCGGCTTGCGCAGCTGATCGGCGACGATCCAGCCTTCAAGGCGGTGAATGGCCAGTTCGACCGTACCCTCTTTACGTCGCGCCTGCGCAATGCCGGCATCCGCGAAGATGATTACATCAAGGAGCGCAGCAAGGTCGCCGTTCGGAGCCAGATCGTCGATGCAGTATCGAACGGCTTCACGGCGCCGAAAACGCTCGTCGATGCGCTCAAGCTTTACCGCCAGGAAAGTCGCGGTATCGATTACCTGCTGCTGACCAACGCCAATATCGAGCCGATCAAGGCGCCTGCCGAGGATGTCCTCGCCAAGTGGTTCGAAGGCGCCAAGACGCGCTTCCGCGCGCCGGAATACCGCAAGATCGCGTTCCTGAAGCTGCAACCGGAAGACATCGCCGATGCCGCCTCCGTTACGGACGACCAGATCCGCGAGGATTTCGAAAAGCGAAAGGAGAGCTTCCGCACGCCAGAGGCCCGTACGATCGAGCAGTTGACCTTCCAGAACAAGGATCTTGCCAATGCCGCGCTGGCCGCGCTGAAGACCGGCACGACGTTCGATCAACTGGTGACCGATCAGGGCAAGACGGCAGCGGACGTGTTCCTGGGCGAGTTCTCCAAGGACAAGGTGCCGGATCAGGCGATCGCGGATGCGGCCTTCGCCGTCTCGAAGGATGGCGGAACGACGCCCGTTGTCGATGGCACCTTCGGCCCGGTCATCGTCCGTGTCAGCAACATCAAGCCCGAGAGCGTCAAGACCCTTGACGAGGTCAAGGAAGAGATCCGCAAGCAATTGGCCGTTTCCAACGCCTCGCAGGAACTCATCAACGTTCACGATCAGATCGAGGATCTGCGCGGGTCGGGCTCGACGCTGGAACAGATTGCAGAGCAGCTCAAGCTCAAGGCGGTCGTGATCGACGCCGTCGATGCGACCGGTCTCGATAGGGACGGCAACGAGGTCAAGGATATTCCGGCCAAGCAGCAGGTTCTTGGGGCTGCCTTCAAGACTGAGGCTGGGGCAGACGCTCCTTCCCTCTCGATCGGCACCGACGGCTATCTTTGGTTCGACGTCCGCGACATCACGCCGGAGCGTGATCGGCCGCTCAGCGAAGTGAAGGATAAGGCAATCGCCGACTGGACCGCCGAACAGCAGAAGCTCGAACTCGCCAAAAAAGCCGAAGAGCTGAAGCAGCAGGCGCAGAAGGGAACGTCGCTGGCCGATATCGCTGCACCGCTCGGCATTACGGTCGAAAGCAAGAGTGGTATCACCCGCGGCACCGACGACGCCGTTCTCGGCAGGGCCGGTGTCATTGCCGCGTTCTCCGGCCCGATCGACACCATTGCCAGCGCCGTTGGTGGCGACCCGACGACGCAGATTCTGCTCAAGGTCACTGAAGTCAACACGGAACCGACGGGTGACGTTCTCAACAACCAGGACCAACAGATCACGTCAACTGCAAACGCTGCCGGCGACGACATTCTCGATCAGATGGTCAACTTGCTGCAGACGCAGTACGGCGCATCGGTCAATCAACCTCTCGCCGAACAGGCGGCAGTCCGCTAAGGGGAACATTAAGCGCATGACCGATCTGAAGCCGCTTTTGGCGAAGGCTGCAAGCCGCGAGCCTCTGACACGTGAGGAGGCCCGCGAGGCCTTCGACATACTGATGTCCGGTCAGGCAACCCCTTCGCAGATCGGGGGCTTCCTGATGGCATTGCGCGTCCGCGGTGAGACGGTCGACGAGATTGTCGGCGCTGTGACGACGATGCGCTCCAAGATGCTGACCGTCGATGCCCCGGCGGATGCAATCGACATCGTCGGGACCGGCGGTGACGCAAGCGGGACCTACAATATCTCGACGCTGGCTGCCCTTATCGTGGCCGGTGCGGGTGTCCCTGTTGCAAAGCATGGCAATCGGGCACTGAGCTCGAAATCGGGCGCCGCCGACAGCCTCGCTGCCCTCGGCGTCAAGCTGGATGTAACGCCCGAGGTGATCTCGCGCTGCATTCGCGAAGCTGGCGTGGGCTTCATGTTTGCCCAGCAGCATCACTCTGCGATGCGTCACGTTGGACCCACGCGTGTCGAACTTGGCACGCGCACCATCTTCAATCTGCTTGGCCCTCTCTCCAATCCGGCCGGTGTCCGCCGCCAGTTGCTTGGCGTTTACGCGCCGCAGTGGGTCGTTCCGATTGCCGAGGTCATGCGCGATCTCGGCTCGGAAAGCGTGTGGGTTGTCCACGGCAACGGCCTCGACGAAATCACCACGACGGGACAGACGAGCGTCGCGGCACTCGAGGGCGGCAAGATCCGCACCTTCGAACTGTCGCCCGCGGATTTCGGCGTAGAACCTTGCCGGCTGGAAGCCATCAAGGGTGGCGACGGCGTGGTGAATGCGGCGGCGCTGCGCGACGTCCTGAGCGGCGCAAAGAACGCGTACCGCGATATCGCGCTCGCCAACGCAGCGGCCTCGCTGGTGATCTCCGGCAAGGCTGAGATGCTGAAGGATGGCATGCGGCTTGCTGCGCAATCGCTGGATAGCGGTGCGACGGCGGCAGCCCTCGATAAACTCGTCGCCGTGTCGAACGACATCGACTAGGATAGAGCCATGACCGACATCCTGAAGAAAATCGAACTATACAAGCGGGAAGAGATCGCCGCCGCAAAGACGAAAGTGTCGCTGGCCGACCTGAAGGCGATGCAGGCGGATCAATCGGCGCCGCGCGGCTTCCACCGCTCGCTCGTTGCAAAACGTGAGGCCGGCCAGTACGGTCTGATCGCCGAGATCAAGAAGGCCAGTCCTTCCAAAGGACTGATCAGACCCGACTTCGACCCGCCGTCGCTGGCCAAGGCCTATGAACTCGGAGGCGCGGCATGTCTTTCGGTGTTGACGGACACGCCAAGTTTCCAGGGCGCGCCGGAATTTCTGATGGCGGCACGTGCCGCCTGTTCGCTGCCGGCGCTGCGCAAGGACTTCATGTTCGAGACCTATCAGGTGCAAGAAGCCCGCGCCTGGGGTGCCGATTGCATTCTCCTGATCATGGCGTCGCTTTCCGATGACGATGCAAACCGTCTCGAGGACGAGGCCTTCGGCCTCGGCATGGATGTACTGGTGGAAGTTCACGATGCCGAGGAAATGGAGCGCGCGCTGAAGCTCTCCTCCCCGCTCGTTGGCATCAACAATCGCAATCTGCGGACATTCGAAGTCAGCCTCGAAGTCAGCGAAAAGCTGGCGCCGATGGTTCCAGAGGATCGCCTATTGGTTGGCGAAAGCGGCATATTCACGAACGCGGATTGCAAGCGCCTACAGGCGGTAGGCATCAACACGTTCCTGGTTGGCGAGAGCCTGATGCGCAAAGAAGATGTTACGGCGGCGACGCGCGCGCTCCTATTCGCCGAAGCCGCTCAGGCGGCCGAGTGATATGAGCGGCCAATCCGGTCTCACGCACATTGATGCCTCCGGCGAGGCGCATATGGTCGATGTCGGCGATAAGGCCGAAACCACAAGGATCGCGACCGCCGAGGGGCACGTGCGGATGGCGACGGCAACGCTCGATCTCATTCGCGCGGGCAACGCGAAAAAGGGCGACGTGATCGGCACGGCGCGCCTTGCCGGCATCATGGCGGCCAAGCAGACGAGCAACCTCATCCCGCTCTGCCACCCCCTGATGTTGACGAAAGTCTCGGTCGACATCACGGAGGATGCCGATCTCCCTGGCTTGCGCGTCACCGCAACGGCAAAGCTGACGGGCAAGACGGGCGTCGAAATGGAAGCCCTGACAGCCGTTTCCGTCGCCTGCCTGACGATCTACGACATGGCCAAGGCCGCCGATAAGGCCATGGAAATCGGAGGCATCCGGCTACTCGAAAAATCTGGCGGCAAGTCTGGAGACTTTCGTCATCCGGAGTACGGCAAATGAGCTTGCTGCCGGTTGCTGAGGCGCAGGATCGCCTGCTGTCGCGTGCTGAGCCAATCGAGACCCTTGAAACAGTCCCCTTGCCGGAGGCCGACGGTCGTGTGCTCGCGACCGATGTTGCAGCCCGGTTGACCCAGCCGCCTTTCGACGCGTCAGCGATGGATGGGTACGCCTTGCGCGGTGACGACGCCCCTCAGCCCGGCAGTCAGTTGAAGCTCATAGGGATGTCGTCCGCCGGGCACGGGTTTGAGGGCGTTGTCGGCAAGGGCGAGACCGTCCGTATATTCACCGGCGCCCCGGTTCCGTCCGGTGCGGATAGCGTCTTGCTGCAGGAGGATGCGGAAAAAATCGAGGGTGGCATCCGCACGACCTTTGCAGTTCGTCCCGGCCAGCACGTCCGGCCTCGCGGCCAGGACTTTCTCGAAGGCGAAGCGGTGCTGAAGGCCGGCACTGTATTGGACTTCTCTCGCCTGACCGTGGCGGCCGGAATGAACCACGCGACCCTTGAGGTCCGGCGCAAGCCGGTGGTTGCGTTGCTTGCGACCGGCGACGAATTGTTGCCACCTGGAAGCTCGCCCGCTCCCGCGCAGATCATTGCGTCTAGCACCTTTGGCATCGCTGCCATGGCCCGCAAGGCGGGCGCCGAGGTTCTTGACCTCGGAATCGTCCCCGACGACAAAGCCGCGATTTCGGCGGCGGTCGAGCGCGCAAGGCGGGCCGAGGTCGATGTCATCGTGACGCTCGGCGGAGCGTCGGTGGGCGACCATGATCTGGTGCAGGCAACGCTGCTCGCATCGGGCATGAAGCTCGATTTCTGGCGGATTGCCATGCGCCCGGGCAAACCCTTGATGGTCGGCAGCCTCGGCGAAACCCATGTCATTGGCCTGCCTGGTAATCCGGTGTCGAGCCTAGTCTGCGGGATCCTGTTCCTTGAACCGTTGATCCGGAAACTGGCCTCGCTGCCACCAGTCAGACGCGAGGCGACCGTAGAGGCGGCTGCGACGCTTCGTGCCAACGACCAGCGGCAGGACTACGTCCGAGCCACGCTGTCGCGATCGTCATCCGGCGCGCTGGCGACAAAGCCGTTCACCAAGCAGGACTCGTCCATGATGAAGATCTTCGCCGAGTCCGACTGCTTGATCGTTCGTCCACCGCATGCACCGGAACTGCCCGCCGGAAGTCCCTGCCCGGTGATAATGCTGAGGCCTGATCTTCTGGGCTGAGTCGTCGAGCCTGCCCTGATTGTTTCCTGGGAACAGAAAGCAGGATTGAGATGACGAAGGAGGCTGTCAAAGACACACAGGCCATGCTTTCGCGCATGACGCCTGCGCTCATGGATGGCGAGTTCGTATTCTGCGTGACCTCAGACGAGGATGTGGCACAGCTTGCTGTTCCCGATGCTCTTGCATGGTTTCGCGAGCACGAAGGGACCTCCCTGATCCTCTCGAGAGGCCGAGCTGCGGAACTCGGCTTTAATTGCGATGCGCCGATGCGGCGTATCGTTCTTGAAGTCTTTTCGTCGCTGGAAGGTGTCGGCCTGACGGCCGCGGTTGCTTCTGCGTTGGCAGCCCGCTCAATCCCGTGCAACATGGTAGCGGCCTACCATCACGATCATGTCTTCGTTCCAGTCGCCATGGCGGATTTGGCGCTCGAGATCTTGCTTAAACTACAAGAAACGTCGTCGGCCTAAACGCCGTCTTTGATCAGCGGGCGTCCGCCAGAGTGAACACCCCGCCGATCGCCCCCTGCCCGGTCGAACCGTCGCCGAAATCGGGGACAGCGTATTCAGCGACTAGGTTTAGGGCTGCGAGTGGCAGCGACTGCCTGCGTGGATCTCCGATGAGCACATCGACGCCTGCCTTGCGACTGGCCGCAAGGAACGGCAAAACCCTCCCGGCAAGCTGGGGATTGTAGAAGACGTCCCCAGCGAGGATGACATCGACATCCGGCGGTGGGCCGGCAAGCACGTCAGCGCTCGTCACTTCGATCGCGACGCCGTTCGCTGCCGCGTTGAGGCCGATCGCCGCGATAGCGTTCGTGTCGATCTCGGCTGCGATCACGAGGGATGCTCCGCATTTTCGGGCCACGATCCCGACGATGCCGGACCCTGCGCCGAGATCGAGGACGCGGCGGCCACTAACGATGTCCGGATAATTCAGAATATGCCGAGCGAGCAGCGTTCCACCAGCCCAGTTGTAGGCCCAGTACGGCGGCGCATCCTCCGCGTCGCTGGTTCTGAGGCGCGACAGCCCACTGCCGGGATGAGCCGTGTAGAGAACTATCTCCTGCAGGCCGGGTGCGGGTTTCAGGTGAAGGTTTTCGACGATAAAGGCGCGGACATCCCGCGGAAATAAAGCATCGCGATTTGGTTCAGCCTCAGGATGGCGGTGTCCGCTCATTCCGCTCGGCCGGATCAATAATTCTTCATCGCCAGATGCGGTATGCCGCCATCAGGGAATTCGTCGCCGAAGGCGGCAAATCCGAAGCGTTCGTAGAGTGCTATTTTATCGCTTTGTGCCGTCAGATAAAACCGGTTCTCACGGGCAGATCGGTGCTCGTTCATCGCATAGGTCAACATCGCGCTTGCGACACCATGTCCGCGCCATGCCTTGCCGACGGCGACGCGGCCTATCTTCACATGCTCGTTCGCATGGATGATCCGGAGCGTCCCGCAGACCTCACCGCCTGCAACCGCGACGACATGATGCGCAGTAAGATCAAGCGCATCGAATTCTTCATCGGCGGGTACATTCTGTTCGGCTACAAAGACCGCGCGCCGGAGCTTGAACGCCTCATTGCAAAGGGTACTGAAAACAGGAACCGTTAAAACGATGGTATCTGCCATTGTCCTCTCCGCGGGTTCAAGCGGCGACGCAAGGCTGCGCCGCCGGTGGGATCATTATGCCTTCTTTTTCGAGAACTTGGGCTTAGGGCCGCTGCCGCCCTTGCCCTCGAACTTCGGCTTGCCCGGCTTCTTGCCCCAAGGCTTCGAGTCGCGTCGCTCGTCGCTCCCGCCCTCGCCGCGGGCTTCCTTGCGGAAATTGCCTTTGGGGCGCTCATCCGTGAATTCACGACGCTCGCCAAAGGCCTTCTTGCCGGCATAGGGTTTTGCGGCGGCAGGTTTGCTGAAATCAGGCGTGCCGTTCAGCGGCGTCACGCGGATGCCGCGCTCCATCGTCTTGTTTGGACCGATCGACTGCAGGAAGCTGTCGGCGCTGGCCGCGGAAATCTCGACGTAGGTTTCCTCGGGCTGCATCTTGATCGCGCCGATCTCGCGCTTGGTCAGATTGCCGTTCCGACAAAGCATCGGGATCAACCATCGCGGCTCTGCATTCTGCTTGCGACCGACCGAAATCGAAAACCAGACGCTCGCGCCGAAGTCGTCGCGCGGACCTTTCTGATAAGGCTCCCGTAAACTCTCGGCATGCTCGCGGCGCTTGCCGCCACGGCTGTCCTGGACCGAGACCTCGATCAGATCCTCCGGCGCGGACTGGTTCGAACGATAGAGGTTGACGAAGGCAGCAGCGAGCTTTTCGGCGCCATGCGTATCGAGAAGCCGCTTGACCAGGTCCTGGGCTTCCTCGCTCGAGGCTTCATCAAAGATGGGGTCGGCAAGCAGACGGACTTCGTCACGTGCTGTGACCTCCTCTGCTGACGGTGGACGAGCCCAGGCGGCCGAGATGCCGGCGTTGTCGAGAAGACGCTCTGCCTTGCGGCGGAGGTTCAGCGGCACGATCAGCGCGCTGACGCCCTTGCGGCCGGCGCGACCGGTGCGGCCGCTGCGATGAAGCAGGGTTTCGGGATTGGTCGGCAGGTCGGCATGAATAACAAGGTCAAGACCCGGCAGGTCGATACCGCGGGCGGCGACATCCGTTGCGATGCAGACCCGGGCGCGTCCATCCCGCATTGCCTGCAGCGCATGGCTGCGCTCGTTCTGCGTCAGCTCGCCCGACAAGGCGACGACGTTGAAGTTGCGATTGTGAAAGCGGGCCGTCAGATGGTTCACCGCCGCGCGCGTCGAACAGAATACGATGGCGTTGGTCGCTTCGTAGTAGCGCAGGACATTGATGATCGCGTTCTCGCGGTCGCTCGGCGACACGACAAGAGCCCGGTATTCGATGTCGCCGTGCTGCTTTTCCTCGGTGGCCGTTGCGATCCGGACAGCGTTCTTCTGATAGCTCTTCGCGAGTTTCGCGATGGCTGCCGGAACCGTCGCCGAGAACATCAGCGTGCGACGGTCATCGGGGGAGGAATCCAGAATGAACTCCAGATCTTCGCGGAAGCCGAGATCGAGCATTTCATCGGCTTCATCAAGTACAACAGCCTTGAGGCCGGAAATGTCGAGCGCATTGCGCCTGATATGATCGCAGAGGCGACCGGGAGTGCCGACAACGATATGGGAGCCACGCTCCAGCGCACGGCGCTCGCTGCGGATGTCCATGCCGCCGACGCAGCTGACAATCAGCGCGCCCGTCGCTTCATAAAGCCATTCGAGTTCGCGCTTGACCTGCAGCGCGAGTTCGCGCGTCGGTGCGATCACAAGAGCCAGCGGTTCGGCTGCAGGGCCAAAGCGTTCCGCGTCCTGGAGCAGCGTCGGCGCCAGCGCGAGGCCGAAGGCTACGGTCTTGCCGGAGCCGGTCTGGGCCGAAACGAGGGCGTCCGACGCGGCGAGCGCCGGGTCGAGCATGGACTTTTGAACCGGCGTCAGCTCGGTGTAACCGCGCTTCACCAACGCCTTGGCGATCGCCGGAACGACGCCGTTAAAATCTGTCATGTTGTCTATCTTTCGGAAGTCTCACGCGCATGTTGCGCCCTGGCCGGCAATTGCCGGTGGAGAAGTTGGCCGTTCCTACTTGGTCAGGCGGCAAATGTCAAAGCGGATGTCCCTGCCATAGCCACACGTCGATGCCTTCGCTTCTGCCACGAATGCGTGCTTTTGCAGGGCCCTCGAGCTGGCCGGCGCGAAGCGGCGCGCTATCGGCGCCTGCCGCCTTCATCAGTGCGGCGCTCAACGCCAGTTCGACACCACACTCTGCCGCGACCTCCATCAGGCGGCTGGCGACATTCACGGTGTCACCGGTTGCGGTAATCTGCTGGCGGCTGCCGGTTCCTAGGCGCGAGGCAACGACCGGACCGCAATGAGCTCCAACCTTGAAACCAGTCTTTCGGCCGCTCAGCGCGGGATGTATTGCAAGCCAGGGACGCATTCGCCCGCACAGGCGAACGGCGCACGCGGCGGCTCGCGCGGCATCGTCATCGGCCGGTTGCGGCAAGCCGAAAAGAATCATCGCTCCATCGCCCATGAAGCTGGTGACCGCGCCGCCGTGCGAGCGCGCCTCTTCGTCGACCAGTTCAAAAAAGTCGCTGAGAACTTCGCGGACATTCGTCGCGCCGATTGCTTCGCTCAAGCCGGTGAAGCCGGAGAGGTCGATGAAGACGACTGCGGCGTCTTGCCGGACCGGCTTTGCGAGAAAGTTGGGATCGCGGGCGAGCCACTCTCCCAGGCCCGGGGCCTCGATGCGCTGCAGGAGGTCGCTTTGCGCCGCAAAGTGTGCGGCCTGGCGACGATCCATCCAGATCTCGGCGGCGCCGAAAAGCAGCACGGGCGGCAGCGCCGCTGCGATTGGCAATGCCGCACTGAACCAATAGCCGTGCGCGAAGGCGACAACGTTCAGGGCGGCCCATGCAAGCGCCGCCGACGCAATGATAGCGTAGCCGATGGCGCTGCGTCGCCACGCAAGCAGGCTGATCAACAGCACCGGCAGACCCACCGCGATCAGCGAATCGAGCAGGCGCACATTGCGGTCCCTGATGATGCCGTCGCCAGCAATCAGATGCGTCGCTGCCGTCGCCATCACCTCGACGCCCGGCAATACCGGATCGAATGGGGTTGGGAAGACGTCGCCACCGCCCGTCACCGTGGAGCCGATCACGACGATCTTGTCCTCTATTGCCTTGGCGGGGAGGTTGCCGGCCAGCACATCCGCCGCGCTGAATGTCGGAATGGTGCCGCGTGGACCATAGAAGGTGATCGGCAGGCGCTGCCCGTTGTCGGTCGGCAGATGCCGATCGCCGAGCGCAAGCCCGCCAGGCGAGAATGCCGGATTGATACCCAGTGCCAGTGACGCCACCCGCAACGGAAATGAGGCATCGACTCGTGCGCCGCCACGCGAGATCAGCGGAATGAAACGCGGTGTGCCTGACTCGTCGGTGGCGACGTTGACGACGCCAATAGCAGCAACGTCGGAAAAGCGACTTAGAGGCAACAGCATCTGGCTGGCTGCCGGTATCGCTGCCAGCGGATCATTGGCGTCGTGATCGACCGCCTGTGTGTCTTTCGGGAAGACGCCTGCGGCGGCGATCACGCTGGGGCTCTGATGGAGCGCCACGGCAAGCGCCGCATCTCCCTCTTCTGGTCCGGGATCAACCAGCAAAAGATCAAGTGCGATGACCTTCGGCTTGAAGGCGCCGACGGCGGCAACCACGCGGGCAAGCGTTGCCCGATTGAGAGGATAGCCGTTGTCGACGGCAGTCTGGTCGTCAATCGCAACAATGCTGGTAACCGGCGGAGGCTCCTTTGCGCCGATCACCGTGCTTCGCACGTCAGTAAGGGAAGCTTCGAGGCGGTCGAGGAAACTCATGCTTCCCGAAAGATGCATATAGCCGAGGAGGCCGCCCCAGAGCGCGGATAGCAGCAGAGCAATCGTGACCAGGAGCCGTCTGCCCTGCATCGGCGTTATTGGCCGAGGCGGGCGAGCAGGGCCGCGCTACGGGCCGGCGGCCAGCGGCGGACGGTGAGCGGTGCGCTGCCCGGCGCGACATCAACACCCTCGCCTTCATTCAGCACGACGCGTGCTGCTGCTCCTGCCGAAGGACGGCCGACCGCTACGCGTCCGCGTACGACTAAGACAGAGGTCGTGCCGTTCTTGACATCGACAACCCAACGTGTGCCGCGGACGGCGGCAATTGCCTGTGGTGTGACGACCTCGAATCCGTCCGGGTGCCGCGCCCGGTCGACATCGACGAGCACGGCCTTGTTGCGCAACGAGACCGTGTCCGGTCGCCCGTCGTGATTGCGGTCGACGACGTTGAAGCGAGCCCCCGCCTCGGCGGTGATCGTCACGCCATCCGCGCACCGCATGATCTGTCGCGCCGTTCCCGCCACGCGCGCCATCGTGCATCCGTTCGCTTGCGCAAGTGCCGGATCTGAGCTGAATAGACAGGCAGCGCTTGCCCACGCGGCCAGCGCCAGGAGCATTCTGGAGTTCACAAGCATATTCGTCCCCTACCTGAATGCATGGCCGGACAGCCCGGGCGTGCGACGGCATCATACGCTGATAGCTGCAGCACGCATGTCAAAACGTCAACGCCTATCCGACATTGTCTATGTCTTAAGCGGTCTTTCGATTGCCGGTCCAGTATAGCGCGCCCTCGGGCGAATAAGGTGGCCGCTCTCGATCTGCTCCATGGCATGAGCGAGCCACCCGACGGTTCGCGCGAGCGCGAAAATCACGAGGGGCGCATCATCGGGAAGATCGAAGGCGGCGCTCATGGCTGTCAGCGCGAAATCGATGTTGACGCCTTCCCCGACGATCTCTTGTCCCGCGGTCGCCAGTTCGGCGTAGCTCGGCGGCAAGTCGAACTGAGCCATCAGCGCCTTTGCCCTGATGTCTCCATCCGGATACAGAGGATGGCCGAACGCCGGCAGCGGTCTTCCCTGTGTCAACGCCTGCCGTATTGCTTGACTGGCATCGAGCGCGTCGACCTCTGCGATCAACGAGGCGACGCCATGCCAGGCGCCACCGTGGAGCGGTCCGCTCAAAGTCGATAGGCCCGACAGGACCGCGGCCGATAGCGTTGCGCCTGAAGAAGCAGCCACTCGCGAGGCAAAGGTCGACGCGTTGAGCTCGTGATCGGCAAGGAGCACAAGCGCGCGCCTGATGCAATCGGCGGCTTCTGGCCTGGACCAGCTGGTGGCGAGGCGCAGATGCAATGGTGAAGCTGCCGCATCTGGAGCAAGGACACTGGCCACGATCGAAAGAATACTTTCTGCTTCGGCTTGCAGTACGATTGGCGCTCTGCCGAGAGTCGGTAAGTCGCGGGTCACGCGCTGTGCGAGCAAAACAAATGCCCGCTCTAACGACGGTGCAGTTTCAGAAGACTCGCTTGCTGCGGCTGTAATCGGTCCGGACTTCCACAGAAGTGCCGCGGTCTCCTCGAGCGTCGCATGTTCCGCCCATGTCGCCACATCACGGCCGCGATAGTAGAGTCGGCCATCCAGAATGGTGGAAATGGCAGATGGCAACACGGGATCGCCCCATTGGATGGCGTCTGCCGCAACTGTCTCGGTCTTTCGTCGGCCAGCGTGACGTGCGGCAAGCCGCATGACGTCGACCGCATTGTAAAGACTTCGCCGTGGATCGCTGGCATCTGCTTTGGCCCGGATACGGCCGCGACTCACATTGGCGTACAGCGTTTGTGGCTTGGTTCCGAGTTTCTCGAGCGCCTGCTCGGCTGTCAGCCAAAGCATTTTGTCCTCTTTACATTGATCATTTGCATCAAGATTGACGTCAATCAATCTAAGCTTGATCCTGTTGCACGTAAAGGAGAAAACACCATGAAAAACGGTTTGGAAGATGTTATCGCAGCGGAAACGCAGCTCTCCGATGTCGACGGCGAAGCGGGCCGCCTGATCATCCGTGGCGTGTCGCTCGATCATCTCGTATCGACAGCAACCTATGAAAGTGTTGCCGCGCTGTTGCTCGACGGCCTGACGGAACGGCATTTTGGTCCTGCAGAACTCGGCGATTGGTTGGGTGAAATGCGGGTGCGCATATTTGCCCATGTGGCGGCCCTCCAATCGGACCTGCTGGCCTTGCCGCCAGTGGACGCGATGCGCGCTCTCATCGCTCGCCTGCCAGATGGCGAGGACTTCGAAGCGGCGCTTCGATTGCTGGCAGCGCCCGCAGTTTTCCTGCCGGCGATACTCCGTCTGCAGGCCGGCAACGAACCCGTGGCCCCGGACGCTTCGCTACCCCAGGCAGCCGACATCCTGCGCATGCTCACAGGCAGGATGCCGAGTGCGGAGCAGAAGGCTGCTCTCGACGCCTATCTTGTGACCATTTCCGACCATGGCTTGAACGCCTCGACCTTCGCTTCGCGCGTCATCGCCTCGACGCGGGCCGGCCTCACTTCATCAGTGCTCGCGGCGATAAGTGCGCTTAAAGGACCTTTGCATGGCGGCGCGCCGGGGCCTGTGCTCGATATGTTCGATGAGATCGGAGCCAGCGAGAATGCACGCGGGTGGCTCGGTGGAGCATTGGATCGCGGCGAACGCCTGATGGGCTTCGGTCACCGCATTTACCGGGTGCGTGATCCGCGCGCCGATGCATTGAAGAAGGCGCTGCGACCGCTCGTCTTGGCTGGGCAGGTCGATCGCCAGCGCGTGGAGCTCTCGGAAGCCGTCGAACGTGCGGCGCTTGCTGTCCTGAGGGAGCGCAAGCCAGACCGGCCGCTGGACGTCAACGTCGAGTTCTACACCGCCTTATTGCTCGATGCGCTGGGCTTTCCGCGCGAATCATTCACCGGCGTATTCGCGATCGGCCGGACCGTGGGGTGGATCGCGCATGCGCGCGAGCAGGCGCTGGAAGGCAGATTGATCCGTCCTCGGTCGATCTATGTCGGGCCGGTGCCGCAGGCGGCGTGAGCATCGACAATAAGAAGAACCGGCGGTCCCAGCCGCCGGCATATCGTTTATAGTGGGTCTCGGTGCGGGGAAGCCTCTAACCGCTGAGATAGGCCGCAAATTGCTAAGTGTCTCTCGGCAATTAAAAAGCAACGGTGTTAGGCGTCAATCACCGTTGCTCGATAGTCTCTCATTTTGGCATTGAGGATTATGATCATCCTTCGCATGACCGCGACGAGAGCGACCTTTCCGGGCTTTCCTTTCGCTTTCA
>NZ_JACUZZ010000032.1:0-73155 GCF_014851595.1 Rhizobium sp. RHZ01 | reverse complement strand
CGAGCTTGGTGATAGCGGCTTCGAGCTGAAGCTCCCGCCGTGCGACCTGCAGCTTCTGCACGAGGTCGGTGGTGCGGGTGTACAATACCCGCCAGCCGTTCTCGATCAGGGCAAGGCCGATGGCTGCCCCTACTTGCTCACCTGAGATCATGCCAACCTCCGAAGTTGCGGGCGGTGGGCAACCGCGATCATGGACGGGCCTGGCCTCCGCCTGATCGTCCTTGCGCGATTGCCCATGCCTTACATCACGTCGTGGACTGATAAACCGCAGCCGGTGGCTATTGTTCCCGGGTCCAGCATCGGGGCGCCGCCAGGAAAATGGCGCCGATCCGGGCGCAACCCCGAGTTCCGCGGAACTTTGGACCGCCGCACGGGTTAGGCCCGAACCAGGCGTTTCCGCCAAGAGCTGATGATGAACGTTCAAGAGATCCGATCGAGGCGACCGCCAATTCGCCAGGCGAAAGAAAGACCAAGCGAAGAGCTGGCCGGCTTGCGATCATTCTGATCGTGGGGTGGGGCTCATGTTCTTCTTTCTCTACATTTGTATCGTTTCTTGGGCCGCGCTCGGCTCCAGCTAGAAACGCGCGCGGTATTGCCGCGCGTATGATCCGGATCACGAGAGTGGACGACTATGTCAGAGAAAATCCTTGCCGCGCCTGTCGATGACCTTGCCCGTCGCTTTGGGGCGATGATCGACGATGAACTGTTTGCTGTCATGGAACTGCTCGAAAAGGCAAACGAGAACCCTCAGCAACCGGATCTCGATGATGTCCTGCCGAGAATTGCGCTGACGGAAAGCGAAATCGAGAAGCGGTATCCGGGGATGCTTCTGCTTCCCTATCGCAATTGGAAGCAGCAAAAGGCCGCTTCCTGATCAATCCCACCCCGAAATCTTTGTACCATAGCGTACGCTCAACGGCATCAGGTCAAGAAATACGCCTCCTTGGCGCCGATGCAGTCTATCGGTTTGATAGCGCACATAGAATTTCCTTTCCGCCGCGCTAGTTAAGCGCTGGTTTGAGGGAGGCTGTGTGGTGACCAGTTCAGGTGAACATAAGCGCGCGATCGATCCTGTAATCCATAATGTCCTTGCGGACGATGCGCCCTTGGCGGCGGAGGATTCCGCTGCGCTGCTCGATGTCCTTCTCTCAGCGCGAAGAGGTGACTTTTCCGTTCGCATGCGCTCGGATCTGACTGGTAAGACCGGCAAGATCGCTGATGCCCTCAATGACATCATCGCGGCAAATCAACGCCTGGCTCAACAGTTGGATCACGTCGGCGAGGTTGTCGGGTGGGAAGGCAGGACGAACACACGCGTGCGCCTTGGATTGTCGGATGGCTCGTGGGCGGCAATGGAAGGATCCATCAATCACCTCATTGATGATCTTTTGTGGCCAACCACTGCTGTCACCCACACTATAACGGCCATCGCCAAGGGCGACCTGTTGCAGACTGTTCCGCTCGATGTCGAGGGCCGTCCACTCAAGGGCGAGTTCCTTCGATCGGCCGACATCGTCAATACCATGATCAAGCAGTTGAGCCTCTTTACCTCCGAGGTCACGCGCGTGGCGCGCGAGGTCGGTACTGATGGAAAGCTGGGCGGGCAGGCGCAAGTGCCGGAGGTAACCGGCGTCTGGAAGGATCTGACCGAGAGCGTCAACTCCATGGCATCGAACCTGACGGCCCAGGTGCGCAACATTGCCGATGTCACAATCGCTGTCGCCAATGGCGATCTCTCAAAGAAGATCACAGTGGACGTCAGGGGCGAAATTCTGCAGCTGAAGGAAGCGATCAATACCATGGTCGATCAGTTGCGTTCCTTTGCCTCCGAGGTGACCCGTGTCGCACGTGAGGTCGGCACCGAAGGAAAGCTTGGTGGGCAGGCCCTGGTGCCGGGCGTCGCCGGGACCTGGAAGGACCTGACCGACAGCGTCAATGCAATGTGCGGCAACCTGACTGCGCAGGTCAGAAATATCGCCCAGGTGACCACAGCTGTGGCGCGTGGAGATCTTTCGCGCAAGATCACCGTTGACGTTTCGGGCGAGATCCTGGAGCTGAAGGAAACCATCAACACCATGGTGGATCAGCTGAACGGATTTGCCGGAGAAGTCACGCGCGTCGCGCGTGAAGTGGGAACCGAGGGCCGTCTTGGCGGCCAGGCGCAGGTGCATGGTGTCGCCGGGACCTGGAAGGATCTGACCGACAACGTCAATTCCATGGCCTCGAATCTGACTGCTCAGGTCCGAAACATCGCCGAGGTCTCGACGGCGATCGCAAGCGGCGACCTGTCGAAAAAGATCACGGTCACCGTTTCGGGCGAAATTCTCGAACTCAAGGAAACCATCAACACGATGGTCGACCAGCTTAACGCATTCGCCTCCGAAGTAACCCGTGTTGCGCGTGAGGTCGGAACCGAAGGGCGCCTTGGCGGACAGGCCAATGTCCGCGGTGCAGCTGGCACCTGGAAGGATCTGACCGAAAACGTCAACTCGATGGCCGGAAATCTCACCGCCCAGGTCCGAAACATCGCCGAGGTTTCAACTGCGATCGCCAATGGCGATCTGTCCAAAAAGATCACCGTCGACGTCAAGGGCGAGATTCTCGAACTTAAGGAAACGATCAACACGATGGTCGACCAGCTTAACGCGTTTGCCTCAGAAGTAACCCGCGTTGCAAGAGAGGTTGGTACCGAAGGCCGGCTCGGGGGCCAGGCCAATGTCCGCGACGTCGCAGGAACCTGGAAGGATCTGACAGATTCGGTCAACTCCATGGCATCGAACCTCACGGGCCAGGTGCGCAATATCGCTGAGGTGGCGACCGCCGTTGCCCAGGGCGACCTGTCGAAGAAAATCACCGTTCCGGTTTCCGGCGAGATTCTCGAGCTGAAGGAAACCTTGAATACCATGGTAGATCAGCTGAACGGGTTCGCCGGCGAAGTCACTCGTGTTGCGCGCGAGGTCGGAACGGAAGGAAGGCTCGGTGGCCAGGCAAATGTGCTTGGCGTTGCCGGTACCTGGAAAGACCTGACTGACAGTGTGAATTCCATGGCTGGCAACCTGACGGCGCAGGTGCGCAATATCGCCGAGGTCTCGACAGCGATCGCCAATGGCGATCTGTCGAAGAAGATTACCGTTTCCGTGTCCGGGGAAATCCTTGAACTAAAGGAAACCCTCAACACAATGGTCGATCAGCTGAACCGTTTCGCCTCGGAGGTCACGCGTGTCGCCCGTGAAGTGGGAACAGAGGGAAAACTCGGCGGACAGGCCCAGGTTCCAGGTGTCGCCGGCACCTGGAAAGATCTGACTGAGAACGTCAACTTCATGGCGTCGAATCTGACCGGTCAGGTGCGCAATATCGCCGAAGTCACAACCGCGGTCGCAAGAGGCGACCTGTCTCGCAAGATCACCGTCGACGTCAAGGGTGAGATCCTGGAGCTCAAGAACACCATCAACACGATGGTGGACCAGTTGAACGCCTTCGCCGGAGAGGTGACGCGTGTCGCGCGTGAAGTCGGAACCGAGGGCAAGCTCGGCGGACAGGCCCAGGTCGCGGGTGTCGCCGGCACCTGGAAGGACCTTACCGACAGCGTCAACTCCATGGCCGGGAATTTGACCGCCCAGGTTCGCAACATTGCCGAAGTTGCAACGGCGATCGCCAACGGTGATCTGTCGCGTAAGATTACGGTCGATGTTCGCGGCGAGATCCTGCTCCTCAAGGATACGCTCAACACTATGGTAGATCAGCTGCGCTCCTTTGCCGGCGAAGTTACGCGCGTGGCCCGCGAGGTGGGAACGGATGGCCGTCTTGGCGGCCAGGCCGTGGTGCCAGGTGTTGCTGGAACCTGGAAGGACCTTACCGACAACGTCAACCTTCTGGCAGCCAACCTGACCACCCAGGTCCGCAACATCGCCGAAGTGACGACTGCTGTCGCCCGCGGGGACCTGTCTCGCAAGATCACTGTCGATGTGAAGGGCGAAATCCTCGAACTCAAGAACACCATCAACACCATGGTGGACCAGCTGAATGCGTTTGCCGGCGAGGTGACGCGTGTGGCGCGCGAGGTCGGGACCGAAGGCAAGCTCGGCGGCCAGGCGCAGGTGCCTGGTGTCGCCGGCACCTGGAAGGACCTTACCGATACCGTCAACGTCATGGGGGCCAATCTCACCGAACAGGTCCGCGGCATCGTCAAGGTCGTGACAGCTGTGGCAAACGGTGACCTCAAGCAGAATTTGACCGTGGCTTCAAAAGGCGAGGTCGCTGCGCTGGCAGAAACGATCAACAATATGACGAACACCCTTGCGACCTTTGCCGATCAGGTGACGAGCGTTGCCCGCGAAGTCGGCGTCGAGGGCCGCCTTGGCGGCCAGGCGAATGTACCAGGCGCTGCTGGCACATGGAAGGATCTGACGGGCAACGTCAATCTCCTTGCCGCCAACCTGACAACACAGGTGCGCGCCATCGCAGAAGTGGCCACGGCCGTGACAAAGGGTGATTTGACGCGTTCGATCAAGGTCGACGCGCGAGGCGAGGTCGCCGAACTCAAGGACAATATCAACACGATGATCGACAACCTGCGTCTCACCACCGAGCGCAATACCGAGCAGGATTGGCTGAAGACGAACCTTGCACGCTTCACCAACATGCTGCAGGGTCAGCGCGACCTGACCGTGGTTGGAAAAATGCTGCTTTCGGAGTTGGCGCCGCTGGTCGGGGCGCATCAGGGGGTCATCTATCAGGTCGACGCAGAGACGGATCGTCCGGTCTTGTCGCTTCTTTCCGTTTATGCGCAGGGCCTGGAGACAGAACACCCGAAGCGGCTCGAATTGGGGCAGGGCCTTGTCGGGCAATGCGCCAGTGATGCAAGGGCAATCGTCATCACCGATTTGCCAAGCAACGTCGTTCCGATCAGTTCGGGTGTATTTTCAACATTGCCACGCAGCGCCGTGGTCCTTCCGGTTCATTTCGAGGGTCAGGTCAAAGCCGTCATTGAACTGGCCTCTGCCGGGACCTTCAGCGAGCTGCAACTGTCGTTCCTGGATCAATTGACGACCTCGATCGGTATTGTGCTCAACTCCATTGAGGCGACGATGCAGACGGAGGGCTTGCTCAAGCAATCGCAGCAGCTGGCGGGAGAACTTCAGACCCAGCAACGCGAATTGCAGCAGACAAACGAGCAGCTCGAACAAAAGGCACAGCAACTCGAGGAGCGAAACGTCGAGGTAGAAGGCAAGAACCAGGAGATCGAGCAGGCGCGCCGGGCGCTTGAAGAAAAGGCCACGGAGCTTGCCCTGACATCGAAATACAAGTCCGAGTTTCTCGCCAACATGTCGCATGAGTTGCGGACACCTCTCAACTCCATCCTGATCCTCGGCCAGCAGCTCGGTGACAATCCGGAAGGCAACCTTTCGGGCAAACAGGTCGAATTTGCAAAAACGATCCATGCTGCCGGTACCGATCTTTTGAACCTGATCAGCGATATTCTCGATCTGTCCAAGATCGAGTCGGGAACAGTATCGGTCGATGCGGAAGAGATAAGGATCAGCAGCCTTCTGGAAGCCATGGCGCGACCCTTCGGGCACGAAGCCGACAATCGAGGACTTTCTTTCGCCGTGGAGATTGCGGCAAACGTTTCCGACAGCATCATGACAGACGCTAAGCGGCTGCAGCAGATTCTGAAGAACCTCTTGTCGAACGCGTTCAAATTCACTGCCGAGGGTGGGGTGACACTGAAGGTCGCCATGGTCGAAAATGGCTGGTCGCCAGACCACCCATCCCTGAAAGCCGCGGCATCGGTGATCGCGTTTGAGGTGACGGATACCGGCATTGGCATTGCACTCGAAAAGCAGCGCATCATCTTTGAGGCATTCCAGCAGGCCGATGCGTCGACGAGCCGTAAGTACGGTGGCACGGGCCTTGGACTTGCCATCAGCCGTGAGCTCGCAAATTTGCTTGGCGGAGAAATTCAGCTTCGCAGCAATCCGGGAGCAGGCAGTGCATTCACGCTTTTCCTGCCGCTCACCTATGCCGGTTCAACGACGGCAAGGGTAGTGGCCGAAGGGACCAATGTCGTACAGCTTGCCGAGGTCGCGGCCGTTAGACGGGGCGACAAACCGGCTGAACGCTTGCTGGATGATCGTGAAGAAGTCGCGGCCACCGATTTGGTACTTCTCGTGGTCGAAGACGATCCCCATTACTCGCGTATCCTGATGGATCTTGCCCACGATCGTGGCTTCAAGGTTATCGTCGCCCAACGCGGCAGTGAAGCGCTGGCTTTGGCGCAGGAATATCAGCCGACGGCAATGTCGCTCGACATTTTCCTGCCTGACATGCTCGGCTGGAGTGTTCTCAGCCAGCTTAAGCAGAACGTCCAAACGCGGCACATCCCCGTTCAGATTGTCAGTCTCGACGACGACAGGCAGCATGGGTTGACACGGGGTGCCTTTGCATTCCTCAAAAAGCCGGCCACGTCGGAGGGGCTTGGCGAGGCCCTGTCGCGGCTGAAAACCTATGCGCAGTCACGGCGTCGGCGACTGCTCGTCGTCGACGACAACGAGGCCGAGCGCGCAAGCGTAGCAGCGCTCCTCGGCCATGACGATATCGAGATTGAAAGCGTCGGGTCAGGTGGCGACGCCCTGGCTTCCCTGAAGCGTGATCCGGCCGATTGTGTCGTTCTCGATCTCACCCTGCCCGACATGTCCGGCTTTGACGTCCTCGAGAAGATGCACGCTGATGGCGATATCGCCGAAGTTCCCGTGGTTGTCTTCACCGGTCGGGAACTGTCTCCCGACGACGACAGCCGTTTGCACAGCATGGCGCGCAGCGTCGTCGTCAAGGGCGTTGAATCGCCCGAACGGCTGTTGGACGAAACGGCGCTCTTCCTGCACCGCGTCGTTGCTGACTTACCGACCGAAAAGCAGAGGATGCTCCAGCAGCTCCATAGTTCAGACGAAAGTCTGGTTGGCGAGACGGTGCTGCTTGTTGATGACGACGCGCGGAACATCTTTGCTCTCAGCAGTGTTCTCGAGCGCCGAGGCATGAAGGTTCTGACGGCAACCACCGGAAGCGAGGCGATCGAGATTCTGGAAAGGGAAGCGTTGGTTGCCATCGTTTTGATGGACATCATGATGCCTGGCATGGACGGTTACGAAACAATGATGGCGATACGTGCCAGGCCGGGCTTCCAGAGGCTGCCGATCCTGGCGCTGACCGCAAAGGCGATGAAGGGCGACCGTGAAAAATGTCTGGAGGCCGGCGCCTCCGACTACCTGGCAAAGCCGGTCAATACCGAGCAATTGCTGTCTGCTTTGCGCATGTGGCTGCATCGGTGAGGGAGGCGGGATTGGAACGATTGAACATCCTTCTCGTGGACGATCAACCGGCGAAGCTCTTGAGCTATGAGGTCATCCTCAAGGATCTCGGTGAAAACCTGATCAAAGCTCAGTCCGCCAGGGAGGCACTTGAACATCTTCTTCGCAACGAGATAGCGGTCATTCTCGCCGATGTGTGCATGCCCGAACAGGACGGCTTCGAGCTTGTCAGCATGATCCGCGAACATCCGCGTTACCAGAACACTGCGATCATTTTTGTTTCGGCGGTCATGATGACCGAGCCTGATCGGCTGCGAGGATACGCTGCAGGTGCTGTCGACTACGTCTCCGTTCCAATCGTGCCCGACGTCCTGCGGGCCAAGGTGCGGGTCTTCACCGACCTTTATCGCAAGACCAAGGAGCTCGAGAGGCTGAACAGCGAGTTGGAACAAAGGGTCAGCCAGCGCACCGCCGAACTCGAGGCCTCATCGGAGCAACTGCGCCGGTTGAATGAGGAGCTGGAACACCGCATCGAACAAAGGACACGCGAGCGTGAGGAGGCTCTCGCGCAATTGTTCGAAGCTCAGAAGATCGACACGATCGGTCAGCTGACCGGCGGTGTGGCGCATGATTTCAACAACCTTCTGATGGCAATCCTTGGAAGTCTGAGCCTCTTGAAGAAGCGCTTGCCCGAGGACAATCGCAGCGAGCGACTGCTCGGCAATGCCATTCAGGCTGCCGAACGCGGTTCGGCCCTGACCCAGCGCCTGCTTGCCTTTGCCAGGCGTCAGGAGTTGAAGCCGACCACTGTCGATTTTGAACAGCTGTTTGCCAACATTGAAGATCTCCTCGTCAAGGCCGTGGGCCAGGGCATCGACATCAAACTAGACGTCGCCCCGGAGCTGCCGAGCATACTTGTCGATGCCAATCAGCTCGAACTTGCTCTTTTGAACCTTTTCGTCAATGCGCGCGACGCGATGGATGGGGCGGGCACCATCATCCTCCAGGTAGATGCTGCCGATCACCCGGGATCACTAAGCGATGGTCGCTACGTGCGTATCCGCGTCACGGACGATGGCCCCGGAATGGACGAACCAACGCTTGCGCGGGCAACTGAGCCGTTTTTCACGACGAAGGGGCCAGGAAAAGGCACCGGTCTCGGACTATCGATGGTCCAGGGTCTGGCTGCCCAATCCGGCGGGGCGCTCGAGCTGGCAAGCAGGCCGGGGGCTGGGACATCCGTGAGTGTCTGGTTGCCGGTTGCCGACACGTCGAGCGATCCGGTTGCGGGTGGGCGTGTTGACGGTGCCTCCGATGCCCCGCCGCTGTCAGGAGAGCTTACTGTCCTTGTGGTGGACGACGATCCATTGGTCAGTATGGGAACCGTGGCGATGCTGGAGGACCTCGGTCACATCGCCGTTGAAGTGACCTCGGCATCGCAGGCCTTGCAGCTTCTTGGGGAAGAAAAGCGTTTTGATATTGTGATTACTGATCATTCCATGCCCGGTATGACCGGAGCCGAGCTTTCCCGAATTATACTCGACTCCTTCTCGTCGCTTCCGATCATACTGGCATCCGGCTATGCTGAGTTGCCCGACGATCAGGAGCTAACTGAACTGATCAGACTGACCAAACCCTTCTCGCAGGCCCAGCTGAAGGAAGCCCTCCAGCAGGCAAAAACTCCCCAAGGGTCGACCGTGCAGTCGGGCCGCCATTGATAGTCGCTCACCAGGACAAACGCGTCGCTCAGTCCGGCGTCAACCGATCTACCGGTCGGGAATTGACGCGGTTGTGGACGCGTCAATGTCATGACGCCCAAATGGATTGATAGCGACGAGTATCGACAAGACACCAGCCAATAACCAGACACCGATAAGAGCGGGCTTGAGCGTCATAGAAACACCTTTGGGCGCGAACGCCAGACAAATCGCGCGATCTCTGTTTGACAGCCAACTCTTAGAAAAAAGTGAATTGCAGGTTTCGCTTCGCGATTTCGGCTGTGCCTGGCAACCAACAGAATTCATGTGTTTCGTTCGGACATGCTGCGACGATTACCGATCACAGATTGGCAAAGATCAATTCTCGTTGGCCCGGCCGGCTGACTCTATCTGTTCCTGGAACAAAGGGCTGCGAGCGTGGTCAAAAGGATCAGGGGGGCGAGCCGGATCACTCGACTGTCGGGCGTCGAAACCGTTGTCGCCATCTTGTCGACGGCATGTGCGATCTCGTCGATCTCGAGCCGCAACCGCGTAATTTCCTCCTGAGCAAAGAGGAGAGCTTGTTCGCGTCCCGTCTTTTCAAACCGAGCCCGCGAGGGAGGATTTGCCGTCTTAAGGTCCTCTTCGTCGGCTGGCGACCAACCGTCTCTGTTCGTTGAACCCTGCATTGAACTCCCCTGTAACTTTCCCGGAAACGGCCCGCGGAAGAGCCGCTTTCTGAAACTCGGGCCTTAGTCCCGCCGTTGAGTGTCATCAGATATTTCCTCCAATGCGACACCGGCCATTTCCTCCTGTCGGACTGCGATGTCGCCAAGGGAGAGGATCCCGGAAACGGTTCCGGCTGCATCGAACACGACAAGCCGACGCATCTGAAGCTCCGACATCCGTGCGGCCGCTTCCAGGAGATCGTCCTCCTCTAGACAGCCCTCTATTCCAGACGTCATGATACTGGAAACGGGTTGATCACAGGATATTCCCTCGGCCACGGCTCGTATGACGATGTCTCGGTCGGTCACGACACCAATGGCGTCTCCGTCAATGATCGGGATTATCCCGGTATCCACTTCCGACATCAGCTGCGCGACACGGCGAATTCGAGCGCCAGGACCAGCCGTGACGATTTTTGTGGTCATCACCTCTCGTACTTTCATCGGTTTTTCCTCCGTGCTCGACTGAGACAACCTCCAATCTTGAAGGTTGTTCCCTTTGGCACGCCAGGAGAATTGCGTCGGAAGACGATGCGCGCGCTCCGATGCAAACTGGATTTGGTGAGATGCTTCACAGCCTATGTGTTTTTTGTCGCAGGGCATCGCTCGGCAAGTGCTCTTGCGCAAGCCGGCTCAAAACCAAGGACGGGCGCCCAGGCGTGCCTATCTGACCGGGCACCTGCATCTCGACGGTCTGCCAGCGTACGCAAAAACATAGGCAACAACAGGATGTTATACAGCCGGCAATGCGCAGGTGAAGCTGAATCGTGCAGCGACGATCCTGTCGTTCGTGTTCCCTCTCATTCTGAGTCCAATGTCCGTCGCTGATCGATCCACCATGCAAAATCGGCTCCTGGCCCGCCTTCCTGATGAGGAGTTCCGCGCCATTGTGCCATCACTTGAGGCAGTTCATCTTCCCCAGGGCTTCGTCATTGTTAAGGCCGAGACTCTCATCGAGCACGTCTACTTCCTCTGCAGGGGGATCGGCTCCGTCATTACAGTGTCCTCAGGCCGCCAAAGAGCTGAAGCGGGGATGTTTGGACGCGAGGGCTTTTCGCCGACGTCGGCAGGCGTCGGTGGCACGATCAGCGTCCACGAGGTATTGATGCAGGTAGAAGGATACGGATATAGAATGACATTAGATGCGGCGCTGCAGGCGATTTCTCAATATCCTGCTTTCGCCAATCTTCTGGCGCGCTTTATCCAGACGTTCGCATCGCAGATCTCCTTCACTGCCCTGTCGAACGCAAATTACCAGATTGACGTGCGATTGGCGCGCTGGCTACTCATGTCGCATGACCGGGTTGACGGTGATGAAATCGCCCTGACCCACGACTTTATCTCTTTGATGCTCTCTGTTAGGCGACCGAGCGTGACAACTGCGCTCCATGTACTCGAGGGCAAAAGGTTTATCCGATCCGAGCGCGGACGGATCATGATCCGTGACAGGCGTGGAATGGAAGAGTTTGCAGGAAATGCCTACGGCAAGCCGGAAGAAGAATACCGACGCCTGATCGGCGATCTCTGATCAGGCGCTTGCGTCTTTGCTCTCCGTTCAGAACAGGTTTTTCATCAACCGTCGATATTCCTCTTCCGGCTTGCCATAGGCGTCGCGGGCGAACTCCTCCATTGCAGGTCGGTTGCGCATGATAATATTGCTCCGCTCCGACTTGATGAAGCCGTTACCCTCGAGGATGTGTAATGAGGTCGTGACACTCGGCCTTCGAACCGAGAGCATCAGGGAGATAAATTCATGCGTAAGCCCGATTTCATCGCCCGGCACACGGTCATGGCACATTAGAATCCAGCGTGCCAGTCGCTCGGTAACGTCGTGGATTGCGTTTGAAATGGCGGTGTAGGTCAGTTGGACCGAGAAGGCCTCAATCGAACGGATCATCACTTTGGAAAAATTCCGGTTTTGGTCCATCCATCCGCGAAAACGCCCATAATCCATGCGATAGGCCTCCGAATCGAGAAGTATCACCACTTCGTGGGGGCTGTTTTCCGTACTCGCCACGGCAGAGGTTGGAACATAGCCATCGGAGCCGAATATTCCTGCTTCGGCCCGGTTGCCCTCGGGCGTCGACGCGATAATCGATCCGATACCTGACGTGAGAAAATAGATGTAATCGATGGGCTGCCCTGCATGGGCAACGACAGTACCCCGCGAAAGCTTGAGGAATTCAAGATCTTGCGCAATTTGGCCGTAGTCGCTTTCAGGCAGGATGTTCAGCAGCTTGTTTGTCACCGAGGACTGAGCTGGCGAAACCATGGCCTTTCCTTTCCGTCCGGCAGGAATGATCGCACCAGTCTGGCGCCTCCGCCTGATGTGCTAACCGGGAAAGGACATGCAAAGTTCCCTATTGGTGATTGAAAGGCGCGCCAGGCCTAACGATTGAAAGGGGCAGTCTGCTTAATGAATACAGCCCTCCAGCGCTTTTGCGGCACGTCTACGGTGTCGACCGCTGACGCGAAGTGACCAGTGATCTACATATGGTTGGGGAGGAATGAAAAAGATGAGCATCATGATCGTTGAAGACGATTACGTCCTTGCCAAGGACCTCCAGTCCATTGTCGAGGCGGCGCGGCATCGAAGCGTCGGTCCGCTGCAGAGAATGGAGCAGGCTCTCGCCTACGCAGCCACCGCAGACATTGCTCTAGTCGCCCTCAAACTTGCCGACGGACCGACCAGAGCGTCTATGGGGCGCAAGCTCATCGACATGTTCCGACTGGAGGTCATCTATGTAACCGGGGCCGGAAGGTCTGAGAGCCGGCCTGGATCCAGTGAAGTGATCATGAAGCCATTAAGCGAAGAACAGGTCTCTGCCGCCATCGCACGTGCGGCCCTCAGGCATGCCACCCGCTATGACCGGATTCGACAGTAGAATTCTTGTTTTTAAAGAATGACGGACACAGTGGATTTAAGCAGACCTATATCCGAATTGCCAGGGGCGTTGGCGCTGTTGCAGGTGATGAAAGGAATGGCAATCGCGTGCGATCTACATGCACCGCTGCCCGTCATTTCGTACTCTAGATCAGCGGCGCCACAGCACCGACCCTTGGTGTGGTTTTGACCTGGTCTATGTCCATCAATCGACGGTACTCTCGCTCGGGAGCGCCATATGCGTCCCCTGCATAGTCTTCAAGACCGCTTCTATCCCGCACCACAACCAAAGCGCGCTCTGATCGAATAAGACGTTGCCCTTCCAACATGTGCAGCGCAATTGTGACCGAGGGCCTTCGTACGGCGAGCATCAGAGAAAGATAGTCGTGCGTCAGGGCGATCTGGGAGCTTTGCATCCGATCCTGCGACATCAATATCCATCGCGCCAGCCGAACATCGATCGTATGGGATGCATTGGAAAGTGCGGTAAAAGCAACTTGATGGTTGAACGCCACGAGATAACGAAGCAAAAGGTCCCTCAGCGCCGGACTGCTGTTGACAGGACCGTGCAACGCCGTGAGCTTCAGCCGCAGGCCATGCCCCGCGACCTGGATGACAATATCGAATGGGCCCTCACTTGGCCTTACAAGCCCTCCTATGGGCGTAAACCCTTCCCGCCCCACCATTCCTGCCTCTGCCCGCCGGCCCTTGGGAGACACTGCAATGACCGAAGCAATGCCATTGCAGGGAAAATAGACATGGTTGAATGACTGCCCGGCCGTGGCGAGGTGGAAGCCTTGGGGAAGATCGACTTCCTCGAGGCCCGTCGAGATCAGATCATAGTCGTGATCGGAAAGGCTGTTAATAAGCCTGTTACTGCTGCGGTTTCCAGTCATGACGGAGCCTCCGGCGCCATCCCGCCTTAAGTGCGCGATGACGAGTGCCTTGGAAGACGACGGATCAGGTGAAACAGGTTCGTGCCCTAAAAGTTCCGATCATCCGCGAGAGTGGGTCTCGTCCGGGGCTTAATGGTGCTTTGTGGAAAATAGAGCGAGCGCAATATCACCCAATGCATGGACGTCTTCGCAAAGGTGAAAACCGCCGAAGCTATCCTTAACGCTGGTGTCAACGTGTGAGGTCGCAAACACGAATGGAATTCTGAAGCTGTACAACCGATCCGCAATCAGAAAAGCTGCTTCCACGTCCAACCTGATATCAAGGATGGCGGCGTCGGTTGCCTCAGGGTCAATCATGTTGATAGCAAACGGGACGCTCGCCCCCGTGATCCTCGCGCCAGCTGCCTCCAGGAGCCGCCGAGCTTCGTCCGCCACAAAGTAATCCACTTCAACGACCAAGATTCTTTTGCCGGCGAACAGGTTGAGCGGAAAGCCATGGTTATTTAGGTCCTTATTGGCCACGATTTCCCTCACGAGTCATTCTTGCCTTTCGACTCTAGATAGTGTCCGGTCCCTGCCGAGATGCGGCCGGCCCGTAAACCATTTCCTCTCCATAAAGTCGATTTCTGTGAGTTGGTCCACTCACTTCTTGGTTGCGCGAATCCAAACAATGGAGGCGATCTTTTGTTCCGCCCTCTAACTGGCACTTGCGGCGGCAGTGCCTATGAAGTGTCGGGCCTCGACTTTCCGGTTCACTGCATCCTTTTCCGGGTAAGTGCGTTATCGAGTGGCAATACTCGCAAAGGCCCCGAGGCGTCTGCCATGAAATCTTCAAGCACAACGACACTGCTCATTCTGTCGATGGCTCTTTTCGGCCTGCTCACTACGACGCGAAGCGCGGCGAACGGCGCCGTACAAACCGCTGCAGAAGATCATGGGAGGGGTAGACACGCCAAGGTTCCAGAGGCCATACCAATGAAAGGCCTCCGCGACGTCTTTTGGCGCGTGGTTCATGAGGTTCTTGATGACCGCGTGGCACTCATCGCGGCCGGCGTGACCTTCTATCTCCTCCTGGCGCTTTTTCCCGCGCTCGCCGCCCTTGTTGCCATCTATGGTTTGGTTGCAGACCCGGCGACAATGGCTGATCACTTGCGCGAACTCTCGGCATTGTTGCCGCCAGGCGCGTTCGACCTCATCGCCGATCGGATCAGGAGCCTCGTTGAAGCGAGAAGCAGCACGCTGGGGCTGACATTCTTTGTCGGCCTGGCAGTCGCGGTATGGAGCACTCACAGCGCTACGCTTGCCATTTTCGACGCAATGAATATCGCTTATGAGGAAACGGAAAAGCGCGGTCTGATCAGGCTGAACGTGCTTGGTCTCTGTTTCACGCTTTGCGCAATGCTTGCTGCAACCTTGATGATTGGACTGGTCGCGGTGATGCCCGTCTTGTTGTCCTATCTGTGGCTCGATCAATTCAAGGAAAATCTGGTCCTTTTGCTGCGCTGGCCTTTCCTCCTCCTGATTGCGGCGATCGCAACAACTGCCGTATACCGGTTCGGACCAAGTCGCGAACCGGCAAAGCTTCGGTGGATGACCTGGGGGGCCGCTCTCGTGACGCTGGCCTGGTTTTTAATGTCAACCGGCTTCTCGTTCTATCTCGACCATTTCGCCAACTACAACGCAACCTATGGTACTTTGGGGGCGCTGATGGGTTTCCTTGTCTGGACCTGGCTGTCGTTTGTCATATTGATCGTAGGCGGCGAATTGAATGCAGAACTGGAGCATCAAACCGCAAGGGATACGACGACCGGCGCCGCGTTGCCTATGGGAGCCCGCGGTGCCTATGTTGCAGATACGCTGGGAAAGACGGCCGATGAGTGATTTGTCTGAACCGGCGGGCCACGACTGAAATAGCAAGATTCCCGCGACATCAAGAAACAGTGACGATTGCCGGAAACCTTCGGCAACGCTGGTGGTTTTGTCATCCGCATAGGAGATCACGATGACGTTTGCTATCGTCACCACATTGATAATAGTGCTCGTTGCGAGCGCTCGATACCTCACCTACGCCTTGGTCGGGTATCTCGACTATTTTCTCGAAGAGCGACGAAACCTTGCAGCGCTGAAAAAGGGTACACGGCGACGCCCCGATCGATTTCGGCAATAGCCACTTGGCCAAAAACGGTTAGTTTAGCGTTCTGTCTTTCTGCGCCGACTTCTCGCATCACGCGGGGGTGCCGGATCTCAAAACAACGACGCTTCGCGGGGAGAGGCGGTATTCGTCGGCTTCAATCGTTTCTTCACGGGCATCGGGATTGGTTGTTGTCAGGACTGTTATCCAGTCATCCTTATCCGCGGGAAGCTTGAAGTCCACGTCACCGTCGTGAGGATTGAACAGAAGAAGGACGTCATTCCATCCTTCGTCGGAACAATCGGATTGCGATAGCCTCAGGCCAATGGTCGTGCTTCCAGGATCGGACCAATGTTCCTCGGTCTGTACTCCGCCGACTGGATTGAACCAGGTGACAGCCATGCCGTCGCGCCAGTTCTCGCGCCTGAAGATCGGGTGCTGACGGCGCAGCTTGATCAGCCGCGTCGAAAATTCCCGTAGTTCCTCGGCACTGGCTGGAAGGTTATCCCAGGGCACCCAGCTCACCTCGCTATCCTGGCAGTAGCCATTATTGTTGCCCATCTGGCTCCGGCCGAACTCATCACCAGCCAGCAGCATGGGCGTCCCATGGGACAAGAACAGCGTCGTCAGAAAGTTTCGTTTCTGCCGATCGCGCACCATGTTGATCGCTTCATCACCTGTTGGACCTTCCACGCCATAATTGAAACTTTGATTGTCGTTGTGGCCGTCCTGGTTGTCTTCGCCGTTCGCTTCATTATGCTTTTCATTATAGGAGACGAGGTCGTTGAGCGTGAAGCCATCATGCGCCGTGATGAAGTTGATGCCAGCCCATGGCCTGCGCCCGCGCAGATCGTAGATATCGCCGGAACCGAGCACACGGGCGGCGAAGTCTTGCGTCATCCCGTCTTCGTCCCGCCAGTAACTGCGAAGCGTATCTCGATATTTATCGTTCCATTCAGCCCATCCGGGTGGAAAGCCACCGACTTGATAACCACCTGGTCCTATGTCCCATGGCTCGCCCACGAGTTTCACCTTTGAAAGCACCGGGTCCTGGCCGATTGCATCGAAGAACCCGCTACGCTGGTCGAAGCCTTTCGGCTCGCGTCCTAAAATGGTGCCGAGATCAAAGCGGAACCCGTCGATGTGCATGGTCTCAGCCCAGTAGCGAAGGGAGTCCGTCACCATTTGCAGCACTCGGGGATGCGACGTGTTGATCGTGTTTCCGGTACCGGTATCGTTGATGTAGTAGCGAGGCTCGCCCGGCAACGTCCGATAATAAGAGAAATTGTCGATCCCCTTGAACGAGAGCGTGGGGCCAAGCTCATTGCCCTCGGCTGTATGATTGTACACGACATCCAGGATCACCTCGATGCCGGCGTCATGGAAGGCCCTGACCATGTCGCGAAAGCCGGCCATGGCGTCAGGGCCGTAGTAGCGCGAGGCCGGTGCAAAAAAACCAAGGGTGTTGTAGCCCCAGAAATTCCTCAAACCCTTATCGAGGAGATGCGCATCGTCGGGAAACCAGTGAATTGGCAAGAGTTCGATGGAGGTAATGCCAAGGCTCTTGACGTAGGCGATAATGTCCTTGTCCGCGAGGCCCTCAAAGGTTCCCCGAAGATTGCGGGGGACTGCCGGGTGCAATTGCGTAAACCCTTTGACATGACACTCATAGAAGATGGTCGATGACCACGGGATCGAAGGCTTGGCATCCCCCTTCCAGTCATAGGCTTTCGCATCAACGACGCGGCATTTCGGCATGTCCGCCGCGCTGTCGGTGTCATCGAATGCCAGGTCCTTTTCAGGGTCCTCCATCTGATAGGCAAACTGGGCCTGGCCCCAGTTGATTTCGCCAACAAGCTCCCGGGCGTACGGATCAACCAGCAGTTTGTTCGCATTGAACCGATGCCCGTTTTCGGGCTCATACGGTCCATCAACGCGGTAGCCGTAGAGCGACCCGGCCTTGAGACCGGGAATATATCCATGCCAGATCTCGTTGGTGTACTCGGGAAGCTCAATTCGTTCGATTTCTTGTCTTCCATCATCGGAAAAAAGGCATAGCTCCACGCGTTCGGCATGAGCGCTGAAGAGTGCGAAGTTCGTACCTTCCTGGTCAGGAGTGGCGCCGAGGATCGTATAATCACCGGCCTGGATGCGGGAAGGGGGTCGGCGCATGGCATTTCCTTGAGGAGAAGACTGGAGATGAGAACACGTGAGGCTTCTTTAGGTTCCGGGCTGCTCAAGAACACGGGTGCGGACCATCCGGCAGTTTTGTTGCCAAAGTAGTATTGAGACATCTCGAACGGCAGTTGGAACCATTTCAGGCAAACGCGGTTGGGGCGCAGGAGGACCCATCCATGAGCACTGGTGACGACAAGAACGTCAAAAAGTACGAAACCGATCGACGCTATCAAGACGAGGATGCAATTCGACAGGACACGACGCGGCGTTGGCTTATCTGGGGAGCGGGAATTGTCGGCCTGGCAGTGTTCATGGTGGCTCTGCTTAGCTACCTCGTCTGGCCGCCTTCCGTTAGGACGGATCCCGCGGCTACCGCCTCGACGAAAGCGCAAATGAAAGAGCCGCCATCAAACGTACCGCCGGCCGTAGCACCGACCACGATCGACCGTAGTCCCTCGCCAAGTGGCGGCGGCAGCGGACCAACGGGCGTGACAAGTCCAACAGGACCGAGAAAGTAAAGTAGGCTACCGTTCGCGGGATCGTTTCCTCTGCGATAGGCAAAGCGTCTTGATCCCCAGTGTGGGCATTGTGTCCTTCGTCAAATTGCCAGTGCTTCGTCGTAACTGACTGCGCCGAGGGAGCTCAATAGTCGCGATCGGGCACGGCCGACACGGCTTTTTACGGTGCCGATCTCACAATGCAATCTGTGAGCGGTTTCTTCGTAGGAAGCGCCAGACGCGACCAGCATGAGCGCCTCCCGATAAAGGGGCGAGAGATTGTCGATTGCCTTTTCGACATCCCTGTAATGCATTGCCCATTCCTGCGATGATGATACGGGAACATCGGACAATGCCGCGTCTTCGTCTATTCCAAGTGGACTGCGCTGCGAGGAGCGGGTTTGGCTGAGGAACGCATTTTTCAATATGGTGAAGGTCCAGGACTTGAGGTTCGTGCCGGGCTCGAAATGGTTCCGGTGTGCAAGCGCCTTCGTAATGGTCTGCTGGACCAGGTCATCGGCATCCTCGGAATTCTTCGCGAGTTTCAAGGCAAACGCATTGAGGGCGGGAAGAAGGTCAATTAATTGGGTTTCCACTTGAGGGGCTCCGTCATTGTTCCGCAGAAAAATGGTGGGGCAACCAATCTGTTCCGGAAACCTGGAAAAGGGTCCAGTACCGTACAATAATGAGGCTCGGAAAAGCTACGATTGAAAGGCAAACAGGAGAGTTGAGACGCGCGCAAGCAACCCGGGGAACGCCTAGCGCCGATCTGACGGGATACCCTCCGTCGATCATGCTATGGCAAGCGCGCTGCCGGACAGGTAGGGTGCTCGCCTGCCAATTCGTTGGCCATGGTGAGAAACCGGAAAAATCAGCATGTTCACCATCCCTGTCGCGTCCGGTTGACACGGCACGCGCTCCAAAGTGCAACACTCATTGCGGTCATCGGTTCCACCGACATGCGAGACAGATCCGCATCGTATCGTGTCGTAGGTCGGGGCAATTCTCGGGAAGCTGGAGTAGACCTGCTTTACGCGGTCAATGTCACGGCTGACGTGGTCAATGAGGGAGCCAAACGAACGTGTTTTGCGGCTTTGAGTTAAAGACAATCGACGTCGGGCCAGGGCAACTGCGGGTCCGCCACGGCGGCTCCGGTCCACCCTTGCTGCTGTTGCATGGACATCCGCGCACTCACATGACCTGGGCGACTGTGGCAGACCTTCTTTCTCCATATTACACGATCATCTGCCCCGATCTGCGAGGATTCGGGAGATCCTTCCAACCGCAGGATTCGCCTGACAGCCATGCCTCGTCTAAAAGAGAAAAGGCTATGGACTGTCTGGAATTGATGCGGATCCTGGGATACCGCACATTCTCGGTTGCCGGGCACGATCGGGGTAGCTACTCGCATTTCGGCTCGCGATGGACCATCCTTTGGCGGTGCAAAGGCTAGCGGTCATCGATAGCATTCCGATCATCGACCACCTGGAGCGCATGGACTGGCGTTTTGCCCGCGATTGGTATCACTGGTTCTTCTTTTCTCAAGAACTCAAGCCGGAGGCAGCGATAAATGCCAATCCTTTGGGTTGATATGACGCGATCAAGCCTGGCCTCATGGGCAAGGAAGCCTATGACGACGTCGTTTCGGCGCTTACGGATCCGGTCGTCATCCATGGCATGGTCGAGGACTACCGTGCGGGGTTGACTGTCGACTGGAAACATGACGTCGAGGATCGAAACCATGGCCGGAAAATCCAGTGCCCGTTGCTATGCCTTTGGTCACGTTTCGATGATCTCGCGGATCATTTCGGAGACCCTTTGCAGATTTGGCGCTCCTGGGCAAACGATGTGCAGGGGCATCCGCTAGACAGCGGCCACCATGTCGCTGAGGAAAATCCGCAGGCATTGGCCACTTCCCTCAGGCTCTTTTTCGCGTAGCACGGCTCTTTTGACGATCGTCTTTGACCGGGCGATTGTCCCTTGGGCTGTTGGCGGCGGATTGTGCAGTCTCGCATTTTTGAGGCAAAGCTGGGACGCTCATTGGCCCGCCACGATCGAGCGCAGCGCTATCACGGCCACGACGGTGCGTGTTTCATCGGCAATCTCGATGCTGCGCCCATCGACCGACCGACCATTTCTGATTTCCGCTGCAAGCAGTTCTCGAGCAGCGCCATTCGCTTCCGAAATCGCACTGGTGAGATCCGAAAGAAGAGTGCCATCTGGATCCTCGATAAGTTCGTCGCCCTCTCGGATGTTGAAGAAAAATCGCTTCATGGTCCTAACCTTCCTGGCAGTGAAGCTTGGTCCTTCACCGCGCTTGATGACGGCCACGTAAGGGCTGGAGAGACGAGGCCAGGTCCTGGAGACATGCTGACTGCTGGAAACCCTACGAGCGCTTTGACAGCACCTTACGGTATCTTCGTCGACGTCGGCACCAATCCAATTGTTGCGAACTCTTGGGTATCGGTTGAAGCCTGGCGTGAGTGTGCATTTGTGGCGTTGAGTGCTTTGCGAACCTCGTCCTCTTCCCACCCGGCGCTAACGGCGGATGCAACGAGATTCTCAATCCTTTCGGTCTCTGACGCATGTGACGTCTCATCCAGAAACCGCCTTGCGGGTAGGAGACACTCGATGAGATTTGCCTCTCGCGCTTGCGCGTCGTCACAATAGCTCGGGGATGCAACATATGGCATCTTTCATCCCTGTTTTACAAAGCTTTGAGGAAAGCTCGGCCACATACGAAATCGGCCGAGCTAACCGTACTTACGCTGCCTTTGCGTTGGCTGCTGCCACGGCGAGCTGTGTCAGTTTCTTGTCGGTCGCTTCTTCCTCTGCAAGGGTCTGCTTCAGCAACGGGATGGCATCCCTCAGACCGAGCTGATTGGCCCAGGCGATCAGTGTGCCATAGCGGGCGATTTCGTAGTGCTCGACGGCCTGCGCGGCGGAAATCAGGCCGGCATCCAATGCTGGAGACCCCGTGAATTCTTCAATGATCTCCTCGCCCTCTGAGATAATACCTTGTATCGCCTCACAGGTCTTGCCACGGGCAGGCTTGCCAATAATCTCAAATACCTGCTCTAGGCGCTCGATTTGCCCCTGGGTCTCGTCGCGATGTTGGAGAAACCCAGCTTTGCCTTCCTGTGACTGGGCAGCACGCGCCATTTTCGGGAGCGTCTTCAGGATCTGCTTTTCCGCGTAGTAGATATCCTTGAGCGTGTCCAGGAAGAGATCGTCCAGTGTCTTTTGAGTAGCCATCGTGTCCTCCGAATGTCGAGTTTGCGCTGCCCAAACTCAAAGCTTGCGCGGATGTTCCCGAAAGGAACCATGATCCTCGTTCGGTGTTTCGTGACCATGACAACGATGCTCTCCAAAAATGCGATCGCCGCGGTGGTTGCGGAAGCCAAACTTTCCACTGGCCTTGTTTATCTTTCCAGCCTGGAGGCGGGGATTACGCGCAAGTGCGGCAAGAACGGCTTTCTCTACTACGCCGCGGACGGGCGCCGCCTGACCGATAAAGACGAAATCGCCCGCCTGAACCGCCTGGCGATTCCACCCGCTTATCGCGATGTCATAATTTCGCCCGATGCTCGATCGCATCTGCAGGCGGTTGGTATTGATGCGCGTGGACGCAAACAGTACCGATATCATCCTGAGTGGCAGGCCGAGCGCGAACGCGCAAAATTTGACAGGCTGGCCGACTTTGGCATGCGGCTTCCCGATATTCGCGAGCGCGTTGATACGGACCTGCGTGCGCGCGGGCTGACCATTGACAAGGCACTCGCAACCGTCGTGTGGATGCTCGACAATCTCTATATCCGCATAGGAAACGCCAGCTACGCTGACACAAACAAGTCCTACGGATTGACGACCCTGCGCAATCGGCATGTCAAGATCGAGGGCGCGACCGTAAGATTTCGCTTCAAGGGCAAGTCAGGCAAGGAGTGGAACCTCGCCCATTCAGACCGCCGGATCGCCAACGTCATCCGTCGACTGCAGGAACTTCCCGGTCAGCAGCTGTTCAAGTACATTTGCGAGCATGGTGATTGCCGGCAGATTTCCTCCCAGGACGTGAACGCCTATATCAGGGAGGTCGCAGGTGACGAATTCACGTCGCGCCAGTTTCGAACCTGGGGGGCCACCTGCCTGGCGGTCGCGGCGTTGGCGCCGCTCGATATCGCAAGCTCAGAGCGGGCCGTTGTTTCGCAGATGAACGAGGCGATCGATCTGGTCGCCGCCAAGCTGGTCGACACCAGGGGCGTCTGCAGGTCCTCTTATATCCATCCTGCCGTATTCAGCGATTTTCGCGCTGGCCGACTGGGTGACGTGCTCAGACGCAAGACGACCAGCCAGCGGTTGCTCAGGTGGATGGACGAGGAGGAAAGCGCTGTCTTGCATTGGCTCAAGTCACAGCGGGGCGAATAGGAATGCGGGTGGAGCGGTGGGTTCATCTTTGTATTGATATGCAGCGCATGTTTGCAGAAGACACACCCTGGCAGGTGCCATGGATGAAGACTGTTTCACCGGAAGTGGTCGAGGTTGCCTCCCGCTTTCCCCAGCGCACGATTTTCACACGATTCATTCCACCACGAAATGCGGAAGCCATGGATGGGATGTGGAAGGCCTACTATGAGAAGTGGCCGATGATGACGACAGATCGGCTAGCGCCGGAAATGATTGAGCTTGTTTCGTCCTTGCATTCTCTCGTTCCACCGGCCCGCATATTCGACAAGTTTCTCTATTCTCCCTGGGTCGACGGCCGCCTTCACTCCGCGCTTGGCAGCGAGGAAGTCGGGACCATTGTATTGAGTGGAGGCGAGACGGATATATGCGTCCTTGCTGCGGCCCTTGGCGCGATCGACCTCGGATACCGTGTGATCTTGCTGAAGGATGCCGTTTGCAGCAGCGCGGACGATACGCATGACGCTTCCCTGCAACTGCTGGGAGATCGCTTCTCGGTACAGGTCAAAATCATGCGAACTGAAGATTGGTTGATCGATGCGACCGATCCGGACCTGCGGTGAATTTTCCGAGTATCCAAATGAAACAGGCTGGAGCATCCCCCTGCAAGGGTCGGAACCATTTCAACCATCTCGAGTTGGAGACTTGAGTCCAACCAAGGAGATTATAGTCATGATTTCAGCCAGCGACATCAAAGACCATATGGAAGTCAAATCTGCCGACGGCCAGCATATCGGAACGGTGGACTATCTCGAGGGAAGCGAGAGCATCAAACTTACGAAGTCGGATTCTCCAGACGGAGAACATCACCATCTCATTCCCCTGGAGTGGGTCGACCACGTCGACGCACACGTTCATCTTTCAAGGAACGCATCCGACGTCCGCTCCAAATGGACGCATCTGCCGAACTAAGCAACAAGGCCTGCGGTTGATTGGCCGCGGGCCTTTCCGCATGTCCCATAATCTCGCCCACGACTTTCTTTCCCTGTCTAATTCCATATGTGGACGGCTCCCTGTTGCAAGTGTTTTCTGCAGATATTTTTGATCGGATCGCTTGCTTCCATATGTGCGGCCTTTGTGTGTGGTCGCACATGACCACTGGCCAAGATGGTTTCCGCAACGCGCGTTCCTAACACGGCAACGACCTTAAAAGGCCAGTGGAATTAACGGAGTGTCACGCGTCTTGGATCGATCGATCGCACCATCTGCTCTTCACTTGCAAGTTCACAGCATCAGCTCAGCACGGTGACGTCCCTGCTCACCGTGATGGCCAATCTCCTAAATTAAACTGTTGCGCTTTGTCCTTCTGTACGCCTGTAAGTCTCGCCGCTCACCATGAGCTTCCAAGCAATACGGGCGATCTTGTTGGCCAGCGCCACGGCCACCAATTTCGGTTTTTTCCGTTGCAGGAGCTCGATAAGCCATCGGGAAGCATGCCTGCTTCGACCTGCTCTGACGTGCTGGAGAAGAGAAGTGGCGCCCACCACCAATATACTTCGCAGCATTTCGTCACCGGCACGGGTGATCACCCCAAGCCTGACCTTGCCTGCAGTCGAATGGTCTTTTGGTGTGAGCCCTATCCAGGCGGCAAAATCTCGACCAGATCTAAATAGCCGCGGATCTGGGGTCTTAATCATCAAAAGCGATGCGCCGACCGGCCCGACACCCGGAATTTGGGCCAGGCGCCTGCTGCATTCATCGGAGCGATGCAACGCGGTCAGTTTTTCCTCGACCGCCTTCGTTTCGGCAAGCAAGTCGCGATACTCAACGCCATGCATGGCAAAAGGCTCGCGGGCCAATGCAGGCAGGGATTGATCAGCCGCAATCCGCTCGAGCAACGGTTCGATGCGGCACATGCCCTTGGCTGCGGCTATGCCGAACTCCATGGCAAAGCCGCGGATGGCATTGGCGAGCTGCGTTCGATTGCGAATGAGTCTCTCTCGCAAACCGACCAGCATCAATGCCGCTTGCTGGTCCGCAGTCTTCACCGGCACAAACCGCATTGTGGGTCGGCTCATCGCCTCACACAAAGCCTCTGCGTCCGCCGCGTCGTTCTTGCCGCGTTTTACATAGGGCTTTGCCAATTGAGGCGCGATCAATTTCACCTCATGACCGAACGAACCTAACAGCCTCGCCCAATGATGAGAACCTCCGCAGGCTTCGAGTGCGATGGTAGTCGGCGGCGTTTTCTCGAAGAATTTCACCATCTCCCTACGCGAAAGCTTCTTGCGAAGGACTGGTTGCTCGACTGCGTTCACGCCATGCAATTGGAAAACGCTCTTTGACGTATCCATGCCAATTCGGATAATCTCTTCCACGGACGGTTTCCTTCGATTGAGCTTTCAACGAACTCATTCTGGCACATTGCGATGCCGTTAGGAGCCATCCACCCCAACACAACAGGAGCGAGCGAGCAAACGGTGCTGATACTCCGGCAGCACATCCCTCCGGGTTGGAAACACGATATTGGTTTGCAAACGTCCAGCTTTTCACAGGACGACACCAGTCGCGCTTTTACGATCTGGTACCGAGAAAGCGTTCCTGGCGGCACACTTTCTCAATTGAATCCAACGGAGATTGAAGGTCAATATCGGGTGGCGACCAGGTCTTCTTCCTCGTCGCGCTGCCTGCCACCCAACGCCGCGGCAGCAGAGGAAATGAAGGCTCCAATCAATAGCGACAGGGCGCCAACAAGGGCAGTGGTGGCTGCTGCCTTCCGCGTCTTGTCCAAGGCTTCTTGAGTTGCGACCTTGGCATCCTCGATCTGCTTCAGAACTGCGTCGACTCTGGCACGGGCATCCGCTTCAGAAAGATTGGTGCGTGCTGCGACGATGCTGGCGATATAGGTTTTGTCGTTATCTGGCACCTCGCCCCGCGCCGCTCCCTGCAGCAGAATTCTTGCGATTTCCGCGCTTGCCGCTCCATCCTCTTCACGCGCCCGCTGGGTGACCTGTTGAGGCCGAAGCAGCGCGTCGGTGAAGTAGGACGTTGAAAGGTCGGTTCCGTCACGCGAAACCGCGCTAGCGGCCCCCGCTGCGATGCCCGCCGTATTGGCAGCAGTGCCCACAGCGCTCGCCCCTGCTCCGGCAAGGGACGTCAAGGACGACGCCAGAAACCCTGCCACGAACAGCGTTGCCAAAGCCCAACTGAGAAAGCCGTGGGCGGTATCACGAAAGAAAACTTCGTCGGTGTGAGCCGCAGCCCACTTCGTTCGAAGTCGCCCCGTAAGATATCCTCCGAGGGCAGCAGATAGCCACTGAACAACAACGAGCCAGATCGCTGCGGACACGCCGACCGTTGCGGCCGAGCTGTTTTCGCCAGACCACGGCGACACCATCGTCAAGCCCATTCCCGATCCTACCAAAAGGAGAATGAGTGTGATTCCCGTCGCAGCAACGGCGCCGCCGATGATTGGACCCCAGGCGAGCGCAGACGTGGGAGACTCGACCGGGAGAACGTCAGTTACTTTACTTTCGCTTAGAGACATTCTGGCCTCCTACCGCATGAAGAGGACGAGCAGGATAACGATCGGCAGTGGGATGCCGAGAAGCCAGAGTAAAATACCTCGACCCATCTGAATAACCTTTCATAAGACACTCTTGCACGCTTCGAACGCTACGCCCCAGACATTGTTCCCTTTACCAGTTAACCTCGTTGCCCGCCCGGCAAGGGCGAGATGCTTGCGCTTGAGCGTTCGCAGCTCCGTGAAGAGACCACCGTTGACGGCTGTATGCCGGCGCCCACTGCGATTGAGGGAAAGGCAAGGGGAGGGATCCTTATCCTGCCGGACTGGGCGGCGGCCGAACAGGCGTTGCTAGCCCGGCCGATCGCTATTCTGGTCTCAGCCGCCGCGAAGTTCGATGATCCTGAATGGTAGCCTTGGTTGCTTGTGGGAACGGTTGCTGAGCTTGCCGGGATCGTGACACTGGAGCCGTCCATGTGTCACGTCAGGGCCGCCGCATGAGGCGGGCCGACTTGTCCATTTTCTGCGGCGAGATCTTTTCGCCCGTGTTTTACAAGCGGCGAAATTGGCGCGAGTTAGACTGTTGTGCCGGCATCAGCCGTTTCTGGCGGCGAAGCCGACGCGAGCATGGTCACGGGGACCGCCGAAAAGAACAATGAAGAATGCGCGTTGATGATCCGGCCGGACTCAAGCTTCAGGAGAGGGCCGTCGATATCAGCCACACGCTCGGTGAACCGAACCTCGTTCCATCCGTCCGAAGTGCCTTCAATCAGAGTGAAATTGTATCCCGTGCCGATATCCAACATGTCGTTTCCCCCTTCGGCCAAGGTGACACAGGAAGCTCTGGTGTCAAGGCTCGAGTTCAGGAACGCCAGAAGCAGGGTTTCAATGGCAAAAACGCCTGCGCGGCGCCTTTGCCGGCGCTAGGCTGCCGACCGTCCGACTGAATTCGGCTGGATGGCCAAGCAAGTGCCTTTCCAGCAGGGACATTGGATTCCTCTGTGCGTTCCGCCTCCGCACCAGAGGAGAAAGTAATGTCAGACGACAAATCGAAGCGGGGTCAGGTTGACCGCAGTCGCGCTTCCGCAAGCGAACCTTATGAAGTTGCCTACTTCGCGAAGAAGCACGGGATTTCCAGCGAAGATGCAAAACGCATCATTATGCGGCACGGGCCAGATCGCGATGCTGCCGACAAGGCGGCATCAAGACTCAAGTAAATGACCCATACAAAAAGTGCCAATGATCGATGGCGTATATCGGGGAGCGCGTGCCGATGACCAACGAGGAGAGAGGTCCGGCCGCGTCAACGCTGCTTGACGAGGGGGGGCGGACCGCTGCGTTGGAAGGGATGGATCACACCAAGTTGCACTGCACTCCCAAGAGCCAGGACGCTTCTCTTTCGCCTTTGATGGCGAAATTTTCCCGCGCATTCGGCCATAGGAAATGCGGCGTTGCATTGGCGATCACTTCGAACGGAACAAACGTCGGTCGACAAGGTTTGGGGGCATCTGATCCTATAAGTGGAGGCTTCCATGTCGAACGAACCAATCCCACGAGAAAGCGGGCAGGGGCCGATGGCCACACCCGCGGCGGTGTCCCAATCCCCCAGCCAACCTGCAGTTGGAGAGATCTCCGTCGAGACTTTGAAAGACAAGGTTTCCGACGATGTCGAATCCGTGACGGGTGCTGTCCGGCAAGGAGCCGATATGGCGATCGAGAAGGTAAGGGGAACAGTCTCGCAGCAGAAAAACTTCGTAGCCAACCAGGTAGGCGGTATTGCCAGCGTTCTGGAGAAGGTTGGCTCGGAACTCGAGGGCTCTGATCAGAGTGAGATCGGACGGTATGCAAGGCAGATGGGCAAAAGCGTTCAACGCATTGCGAAGGATCTTGAAGGCAAGGACCTCGGCGCGGTTGCGACGATGGCGGAGGACTTCGGTCGCAAGCAACCACTGGCATTTCTGAGCGCTGCTGCGCTTGCGGGTCTCGCAGCCAGCCGTTTTCTGACTGCCACGGCCAACCGATCGACGAAGGTTGGCAAGGGCGAAGCCGCTTCTGAACGCACCATAACCAAGGAAGGTCGCCCAAATGGCTAGAACCTCTGAAGATACAACGCCGCTGTCAGAACTGGTTGGAGGCCTGGTTGCCGATGTTACCGGTTTGCTACGCAAGGAAATCGACCTCGCCAAGACCGAAGCATCAGAGAAACTGTCGCGTGCACTTAACGGAATTGAAGTTCTGATCGTCGGCCTTGTTCTCGCAATCGGAGCAGTCGGAGTTCTTTTGAGTGCAATTTTGCAGGGGCTTGCCGCCTTCCTGGTTACCCAAGGCATTGCTCAACCAACTGCCAACGCGATTGCAGCATTGCTCGTCGCGATTGTTATCGGCGGGATTGCCTGCGCGATGGTCTCGCGTGGAATTGGCGCATTGCGTGCGACCAATATGAAGCTGGATCGCACAACGACGTCGATTCGCCGCGATGTCGATGTTGTAAAGGAGAAAATGTAATGGCCGCATCCTCAGAAAAAAATTCCGCCGAACTCCAGCGCGAGATCGATCTCGATCGTCGACGTATCGAGGATCGGCTGGACGCAATCCAGGAAAGAATGTCGCCCGGCCAAATCGTCGATGAGGTTCTTGCGTATGCAAGAAACAGCGGTGGCGGCGAATATGTCGGCAATCTCGGCAATGCCCTGAAGGCCAACCCTCTTCCGGTCGCTCTCATCGGGGTAAGTCTTGCCTGGCTCATGGCAAAGCAGGGGACGTCCCCTACAATTGAGAAGCCGACGCAAATGCTTGCTCAACCTGAATACCCGCTCTACCAAGCCGAAGGTGCTGTTCGGCGTATTAGCGCCCCTGAGGTCAGCGATGGCGCCCTTTACAGTCACTTTAGTGACAGTACTGGCAAACGCGTGAAAGCTCTGACAGACGAGTCGGGGCGACGCGCTGGTCACTTTTTGGATGATGCAGGAAATGCCTACAGGGGTTTTGCAGACAGAACCGGGAAGCATATCACACAGATAGTGGACGAAACCGGCACCTTGCTGGACGAGGCGTCAGGCTGGGCTTCGCAAAAGTGGGACCAAGCAAAAAGCATTGCGGGCGATATGACCGCGCGTGCGTCAGACGCCGCGAGTTCGCTTTCAAACAAAACTTCGTCCGCAACTGGCGCATTCCAGGAACAGGCAGGCAAACTGAACCAGGCCATCCTCACCCAATTCCGTGACCAGCCGTTGGTTGGCGGTGCACTTGCTTTCGCGGTCGGGGCCGCGATCGGCGCCGCGCTCCCTTATACCGAGACGGAAGACGAATTGCTTGGTGAGACATCGGACACCGCAAAGGAAGCCGTTACTGCCCAGGCGAGCGAGGCTATTGCCGAGGGGAAAGCCATCGCATCCGACGCCTACGACAAGGCGCTCGCAGCAGCATCCGACGTGCATGATGCGGTCAAGGATCGGGTGGTCGATGAGGTCAAGACCTTCGAAGCCCGCTTGGGCAGTGGCACGCACCAACAGCCGTAGACTTCAGGGCTTCGGGGTGGGGCCTGCCCAGCAATAGCCGGGAGGGATTTCAGAAGAACAGGGCGCATAGCCGCGATGGCGCTGTCATCCCTGCAATGCCTTAATCTATAAACACATGACTACGCGATCGCCGCGCCTGCTATTTCGTTGGTCGCCGGGAAGGTTGCCGACGTTTTAAGCACATTCCTCCGGCAAGCCGGCAAGGGGAAAACGGCGTCAAAAGAAAGCATCCAGCCATTTTGCGGTCACTGGGTCGTGTCGTTCGCGTCAGCGAGGTCGTTCATATCCAGATTGCCTCCGCCACTCGTGAAGATCGATCATCATCGGACGTCATCAGGAATGCTGGCTCCACGGGACGTAACAGCACCAGTCCAAGGGACATGTCGTGGACTGGTTTGAGTCCAAGGCGCGTCGGTCGGTCTTCAGGGAGAGCTGGCAGCCAGGGCTTGCTGTAAGTCCTTGCTGCTCAGGTTGGGATTGCGGTTGAATAGTTCGATCGCCACGGCGGCCGCCGCACGGCCGCGCTCGCTTTCGGGGTCGATGTCGTTGGACTGGCACCAAGATTTCACGGCTTGGGCAAGGGCTTCGAACTCGCGGTCTGAGTAGTCCATCATGTCAAGAAAGTTGAAAGGCACATCCCTCGCTCCACCAGAGGCAAGAGCACGTCTGATCTCCCAACCGGCCTTTGCCCGGTACCCGATAGCCGGCGGCCACATTATACTCGCAGTGCCTTCCAGGTTCTATGTCTGCTTGCGTACGAAACGGTGCGAAACGGCGACTTCTCGGCTGCGGTCATCCCTGACCGAATGGCGATGCCCCAACCTTGACGTCGAAATTTTGGCTACAGCCGCGACCCCGTCGAAATCAGCATGTGGCTCTGAAGTGTGAAGCCCGCTCGTTCGCGGGCTTCGACATCAGTCAGTGCTTGCCCTTGTGACTTCCCTGCCCTCCTTTGGAGCGCTGGTCGCTTGCCTTGCTGCTGCGATCTGAGCTGTCCTGATCATTGCGGGTCATTGATGCCTGCTTCGTATCAGAATTTTTATGGCTCTGTTTGCCGGCCTTAACGTGCTGCTCGTGAGAACCGCCTTGCGATGCCATGTCGTCTACTCCTTGGTTGAATGGCGAGACCGACAATGGATAGCGGTCTCGTTCCACCTAACACCAAGGTTGTCGGTCTGTTCCTTCACAAAAACCGAAAAAAGCGGATCAACAATCGCAACTGCGACCCTTGTCGCTGGCGAAATTGCGTTTCGGGTTTCCAACGTTTTGAAAACGTCTTGGCATGGCGATTCGACCGACGGCCTCCGCCCTGGCTGCACGGCCCTTGGTGGGCGCGCTCTAATCGAGAAGTTCCGATGGTACTCAACCGCCGTTTTCCGCGAGCCTCCCCATCAGCGTCTTGTGCAAGAAGATGTTCATCGTTGCACTGTCATCCTTATCGCCGCTAAAGCCGAGCTCGGTCGCCAACTCCTTTCGTTCCTGAATGCTGGCGTCCATTCCGATTGCTTTCATGAGGTCTACGAACCACTCTCGCCAATCCAGCTGTTGTCCGGACTTTCTTGCGGCCTCGCCTGTCGCAGGATCGGTGACAATTGGAGGACGTTCGGAAATCTAGTCTGACATTGGTGCCCCCGGACCGGGAGGCGGTGGCGTTTCCAGTTCATCCGACCTCGTAGAATTGGAAGGCGCAGCGGTATCGGGAAACGACTTTGCAGGCGCGTCCCGGGCGCTACCGAGTAGTGCGTGGCTTATACGGTCAAAGATACCATTGAATTTTTCCTCCACTGGCACAATGACATCCCGGTTTGACGAACACTCGGGAAGCCTCCTGTTCCGTCACCATGGCAGCTGGACACTGATCAACCTGTCGTCAGCCTTCGCCACTATTCGAGCTTGCCTTTGCTTCTTCCAATTTGCGTCCGGAACACTTTCAGTTGCGGCTGGAAACCAAACGACGATCTTTTAGTTAAGGCAATAATGTTCCACTCGCTCACATGTAACGAGGATAAAGGATGAGTCCCGAGATCAGTCCATCGCCCGGAGTGGTTCAAGACCGTTATCGCACCTTGATGGACGCTATCAGCGACTATGCAATCTACATGCTGGATCCCAATGGGTATGTCAGGAGTTGGAACACCGGCGCGAACAAGTTCAAGGGGTATACGGACGATGAGATTGTCGGCGAGCATTTCTCGCGATTCTATACTCCAGAGGACCAGGAAGCGGGCCTGCCGGCGCGGGCATTGCATTTGGCCACGCAGGAGGGGCGGTTCGAGGAAGAGGCGTGGCGCGTTCGAAAGGACGGCACGCGCTTTTGGGCACATGTTGTGATTGACCCGCTTCGCGACAACGGACAGTTGATTGGCTTTGCCAAGATCACAAGGGATTTGTCAGAGCGTAAGCGCGCAGAAGAGGCCCTCAGGCGCAGTGAGGAGCAGTTTCGCTTACTCGTTCAGGGCGTCACCGATTACGCGATCTACATGCTCAGTCCCAAGGGATATGTTTCGAGCTGGAACGTCGGGGCCCAACGTATCAAAGGCTACACGCCCGAAGAAATTATTGGTCAGCACTTTTCACGGTTTTATACCGACGAGGACAAGGCGGTAAATCTTCCCGCCCGAGCCCTTGAAATAGCAGAGCGCGAAGGTCGGTTCGAGCGAGAAGGATGGCGCCTGCGCAAGGACGGGTCGCGATTTTGGGCGAACGTCATCATCGATGCGATCCGCTCCGAGGGCGGAGAACTCATTGGATTTGCAAAGGTGACTCGCGACATCACGGAAAAGCGCCAGGTCGAGGAGGCCCTCGCCAAGGCGCAGAGAGACCTGTTTCAGGCTCAGAAAATGGAGGCTGTCGGCCAGTTAACGGGTGGGGTCGCACATGACTTCAACAATTTGCTCATGGCCATTCTCGGCAGCCTTGAGATTGCTGAAAAGCGAGCCGCCGCGGGGCAGGACGTGGCGGGATTGATCAAAAATGCCATACAGGGCGCCAAGCGCGGAGCATCGCTGACACAACGGCTTCTTGCTTTTTCCCGAAAACAGGAACTGGAATTGCAGCCGGTTGACATCCCCGATCTCGTCCGAAGCATGACGGACATGCTTCGGCGGTCGCTTGGCCCAATCGAAATCAACACGAATTTTCCCCTTGGTCTGCCGAACGTTCAGTGCGATCCGAACCAGTTGGAGAATGCACTCGTCAATCTTGCGCTCAATGCCCGCGATGCCGTTTCGTCGGACGGTGAGATCACGATAGGGGCAAAGCGGCATTCGGTTGCGACCGGGGATCGCAGCGAGTTGAAACCCGGCGATTATATCTGTCTGTCAGTGACAGACAATGGGGAGGGAATGGACGACGAAACACTGGCAAACGCAACGGCACCATTCTTCACGACGAAAGGTGTCGGCAAAGGAACAGGACTGGGCTTGTCCATGGTCCAGGGCTTGATGGCGCAAAGCGGAGGACGCCTTGTCCTTCACTCAACCAAAGGCGAGGGCACGTGTGCCGAGCTGTGGCTTCCAACGGCCGGAGGCATCCACGAAGTGGCGAAAACAAATCAAGCAGAAGATAAGGTTGCCATTCTCCATACCTACAACAGACCGCTCAATATTCTCGTGGTCGATGATGATCAACTCGTCTTGACGAATGCAGTCTTGATGATCGAGGATCTCGGCCATGCGACGACGCCTGCCCAATCCGCTGAGGAAGCGCTGAAGATTCTTTCCGAGAACAGCAATTTCGACCTCGTGATTACGGATCATGCGATGCCAAAAACGACCGGGTCCCAGCTGGCAGGGATGATTGAGCAAAAGTGGCCTGGCCTGCCAGTCGTACTGGCAACCGGCTATGCAGATCTTCCGCAAGGCGCGGATCGCACAGTCGCGCGATTGCCAAAGCCCTATTCACAAGCACAGCTGGTCGTGGCGATTTCGCAAGCGGTCGAGCCATAGCGAGGCGCGCACCGGCGAGGAGCCCGTGTTGCAGGCTCAACTCGCTGCGCCCGCCGCCCATAAAGGCATCGTGATCTCTTGTTTAGTCGATCGTGAAGAACTCGCTTTCAGGCAGGTTGTTGCGGCATCGGTCGGCTCTGGAACGTGAGGAAGAGTGCGGCGAACAGACACAAAAGTTGCCTGAACCATCGCAGCAGGAGGGAGAAGTTGTATCCGGCGGCGGCCAGAACGGAATTGACGGCGTCCCCCTGTTCGCCAGCGAGATAATTCCGGTCCATTCTGTGTTCGCTCTTGAGGTGTCCAATGACGGGTTCGACCGCCGATCGTCGTCGCATCTGGCGCTTGATGGCGGGCGTGAGACGGCGCTTCTGGCCACTGGTGAAGACCCTCAGCTTGTGACTTTCGGGAGCATTATGGCCGCGGTATCCAGCATCGGCCATAATGCAGGAGAGCTCGTTGCCAATCATCTTTTCCATATCCGGAATGACGGTCGCGAGCGTGTGGCCGTCGTACGGATTGCCGGGCAGCGCCGCTGCGTGCAGGGCGAACTGCCCGCCCTTTGAACGGTTCAGTGTTGTGGCCACGGACACCTTCACTCCGAACTCATAGGGCTTGTGCGCCTTGCCTTTACCAATGCACTCGACCTCGTCGGCATGCAGGCTGTAGATCTTGCGGCCACGCTGACGTTGCCGCTGCGCGATGACCGTTTTTGCCTGATAGAGCGACCATTTGAAGATCGCGTCGAGTTGTTCGTCGCCGGCGATCTGACGTTCGACGTCGCGAACGGTCCGGCCGAGATAGGTCTTCAACTTGCGCAGCGCCTTGCCGGCCCGTTTGAATTGCTTCGCATGAGCGTAGCGCTGGTGCTGGATCAGGGCGAATTTACCGACCCGAATATAGGTCTGGCGCAGATCAAGCCCCATTTTCTTCGCCAGCCGCACCAGCCGTTCGCGCGCCCGGTGAATAAGCTTGGCATCCGTCGGGAACATGACGTCCTTCGGTTGAACGGTCGTGTCCACGATCACCTGCCGCGTATCCTGCGGCTTCATCGCGCCTGTCTTGACGGCCACGGCCAGGCTCTCCTGCAAGAGCGCGCCGATCCGTTCCTCGCCCATGCGCTGCCGCCAGCGCGTCATCGAGGAGCGGTCGAACGATAGTTCGTGCCGAAAGAACTCCTCGCCGCAGAGGTACTGAAAGTAGGGGTTCTCCACCCAGCGCTCGCACAGCGCCTCGTCCGACAGGTTGAACGTGTGCTTCAGAATGGCCAGCCCCGCCATCAGCCGCGTCGGCAATGGCGGCGGCATGCCAGCTCCGTCCGAATAGACCGTCCCAAAGCGGGCTTCCAACACAGGCCAGTCAATAGCCTGCGCCAGACGCACAAGTTCGTGCTTCATGTTGATGATCTGGTCGAGCCGGGATCGGAATAAATCCTGTTCACCCGTTTGGCGCCGTTCGCGTGGTTTACCCATTCCTGGCTCTCCGATTCACCGCGATAAACCCAGTGAATCACGCTCCGCCAACCAGGGAAACCTCAAACTGATTTTGCAAGGAAACAGCCCGTTCGGTGGCTGTTTCCGGCAATTAGAAGATCTGCAGATCCTTCGATCCCTATGTCTAATCAGCAGCTTCCGAGTTCTTCACGGCCGACTGTTTAGTGGTGCGCGGACGCTGAGAGCACCGGTTCGGAGTAGAGGATACCCCCACTCGCGATCTGGCAAAACCCATGCTAGTTCCGTGTTCGACAGCGTACAAACCACGCAAGCGCTGTTGCGATGAGACCGGCTGGCTGAGCTAGCCGATTTCCGGGCACCCGCGGGAATTGCCGAAGACGATTCTGTCCGGCCCGGCCCGGGTGAACCCCTCAACGACAACGCTTCTCGACGTTACCCTGGCAATCTGCGGTCTCCTAAATCCTGCGTCACGTGCGAGGTCAAGAGCGTCGTCGGGATTGCAGCGCTCTCTTACGCGCCGCTCTTGGTTTCGATCATAAATTCCAACTCCACCTGGGCCGACTCGAAATTCCAGGTCTTGCGCGTATAGCGCCGGGAATGGCCAGGTAACGATTGTGGTCACAAGCGTTCCAAGCAACAGGGCTTTCGCGTTCATAGCAAATCCTCCGAACTTCGGTTTGTGTCTGAGCAACAGATCAGCGACCAAGTTGTTCCAGCATCGATGCTTGGGAAAAAACCATGGGGATATGGTGGGAGCAAACGACGTGCGTTTTGCTTGGCTAAATCGTGATCTCGATGACGGCACACCTCATGGCACGCATCGAGGCAAAAGCTCGCCGAACCGGGGTTCAATCGTCTCTCGGCAAGAGAAGGGCTGCGACCTCTATGAAGTTGAACATGTGAAAGCCTGATGCCTGAAATCCATCCGTTCAAACGCCTCGGACAATGAACCATTGAAGGTGCTCGCTCGCGAACAGGGTCAGTTCCTCGTCATCACCTGCGACTATTCCAAAGTGACGCATCACTATCTCCCAGGGGACCTTCATCGAGCTTTGCGGCAATAGCAACACTAGACAGGGTGCTTAGGAGCTTTAAGTGCGAGGGCTTTAGTAAAAAGTCTATCTTCGGATGACGTTGCACTCTCCCCCATGAAGCGACTACGGGCACCCCATCACGCGAAGACTCCGAGAGATACGAGTGATCCGAGTTCCCGTCTGGTCAAATGAGCGCCTGCGATAACACTGTTGCCCGCCCTCAGAACGTCGGCTCGTTACCGCGTCGCTCCGAACACAAACGCAAGGGCGGCGATGACGGCAACCGCGGTAATCGGTCTATCACGAACGGTTTCCTTTATATCGTCAAGCAAACTGCCGGCTCGAGCCTTCGCTACTCCAACTGAGTCAGATGCCACGCCGGAAACAGACTTCGCCAGCCGATTTGTATCGAGCCGGAGCGCACGAATATTCTCGCCTATCGACCCTGGACGGAGCGGATCGCTATTGGTGCTTTCCGTCGTGTATGGGTCGGGCTCGGATTTCACGCGTTCAGCAACCTCCGGGTCCGTCCTTCCGGTGGGGACGCCTGTAGTAGTAGCTGAAACGGGATCAGACGCCGGAAAAGAGTCTTCCAATCCCTGATCGAGCCCTCCTTGGCGTGCGCGACGTCTTTGCTCCGATTGTTCTTTTTGCATGGATTTAACTGCTGGGGAATCCTTGGGGTCAGGCATTTGTGATCTCCACTGTCCAGTGCCTTAATGAAAGCTCCAGCATGATCAGAAGTTCCCGCCGCGGGACGATTTCGTTAGCTCGTCAAACGGGCTGAACGCAGTCATTGTTGGAAATTTGCAACTTGGGGTGATGCCTGAGCCGCATTCACGCAGTCAGGGCACCCCAAATATGAAGACCGCCGCAGCAATCCAAAACAGTGCACATATTTCGATAGCAATTAGCATTCCGATTGAGCGGTCGCTCATCCTGCACTCCCCCACAACGCTTGAAGGCTAGCATAATTGCGGAGGGGCGCGGAAACACATTGTTTTTCCGATTATTTCAGGATGCGCGCATATAGGAAAGCTTGGGGCGACAGGCGGGCCTCGAGGAGCACCTCGCCAGGACGCACAGCAACCTGTTTGTACTCGGCAAACGGCGTCATTTCTCGACTTGGTGCCTTCGGATGCTTTGCACTGATCTTGCGGAAAGGACCCGATTACCTATCTGAAAAGAAACCTCGAGGTGGAGCATCGAGATGGATGCGTTGACGACTAAACTATCCTCCAATCCGACGATCGAAATTATTCCACCCCTACAAGTCAGTCGCTTCAGTAATTTCACCACTTGTCTTTGCTGCAATCGATCACGTACTCCGGGGGAAATAGACGATGACGGATGCGGCATATGCAATGAGTGCCTGGAGCCGAACGCAGAGCGCGGCGACATTCCCGCTTTTCGAAGTGGCCTTGGCCCAATTGCCAGCCGGCTACCTTGAAGGCAATTTCAAGGGCCGGCGCTGGAGCGTAACCGTGAAGCGGTCTGCGGACGGCCGGCGTGAGTGGCTGTTTGCCGAGGACCTTGGAGGGAGCGATATCGTCAGCTTCAATCTTTACAGATTAGAAAATGGACGCCACACTCTTCGCCCGTGCGAGATGTCGCAAGCGAAGGTAGTTGAATTCGTCATTGGTTTCCGCCCGGACACAAGGTCCGGGTGATTGATCAGATCTCAAAGCGAATTTTGACTGAGAACCGCATAGGCCGGGGGGCCTGAAAAGGGCAGAGGCAGCTTCCGGTCGTCCACCAGATCGATAGTCCTTGGTCGGTTCTTGTTGCCTTGGGTCATTTCTTTGTCTCCCAGCGTACAGGATCTCGGCTAACCGGAACCCTGAATGTGACGCCTGCGTTTACTTGTTGCCAGGAAACGAGAGAACGTCATGAACTCAGGCCATTTCTTTTCAAAATTCGCCACTGCTGTTGCTGAGTTATCAGGAAAACCGGTCACCTTCGTGATGGCGGTCGCACTTGTCTTGGTTTGGGCAGCATCTGGTCCGATATTCAGTTTCTCCGAAACTTGGCAGCTCGTCATCAATACCGGCACTACCATTATAACTTTTCTGATGGTCTTCGTGCTGCAGAACTCTCAGAACCGAGATGGCAAAGCCCTGCAGGCGAAGCTCGACGAGCTCATTTTGACCTCACAGGCGCAAAACAAATTTGTCGGGATCGAGAAGCTTGACGAGAAACAACTGCGCGAGATGAGTGCAAAACTCGCCGAAAAAGCCGAGTGCGTCGAGGACGTCGCTGACGAAAAAGCGGAGTCGGCTTGAAAGGAGATTCGTGTCGCAGATCTGCCACCGAGCCGCCGCTCGTGGAACCGGGGCTCAAGTTAAACGTTGTAAGCGACCAGAAGCCGATTAACGTCCCGGCCGTAAGCATCGAGCCTTGCACGGCATACCGGCCGGCCAGCCCGTTTGACGCTTCAATGCAAGGTGAGAGGTTATGGGGCGAAGGATGGCCGAGAACAGAACGGTCGAAACCCACGGCGATACAATTGGCATGCCGGTTTCCCGCAATGTCGTCAAGGCGAGCAGGCCATCCACGGGCATTCCGCAGCAGCGCGACGTCCATGAAGAGCGGGAGATGGGAACGCTTCGCCAACACGCGGAAGAAATGCGCCGACAGGTAGCTGACGTAGCGACGACGTTCAGCGGCACGGCTCACCAAGCCGCCAGACAGGTTGAAGGACCGGGAAAACTCAATCCGGGTTCGAGCCCTTTGTTTGCTGCAAGTCCAGCCAGCACCGTCGCACTTGTCATTGCCGGTTTTCGGCCCCTCGATCGAAATCTTCGCGATTTCCTCGAGAAAATACGAAACCATATCCAGTGGCAAAATGAAGATGAATGGCCTGGCAAAGTGGTTGGCGGAACGACGTTGCTGTCGCGCCATCCTACACCAGCTAATTGCACGGCGGAATGAGTTTGCAACCCCTTGGGAGGAAGGATCTGGATGCTCGACGAACAGACGCAGGCTAAAACCGGAATTCCCGGCCTGGATGACGTCTTATGCGGAGGCTTAAGTCGCAGGCACGTATTTCTCCTCGAAGGCGCGCCGGGAACGGGAAAGACGACAATCGCACTTCAGTTCCTGCTTGACGGAGCGTCAGCAGGTGAAAAGTGCCTCTACGTTACTCTCTCCGAAACCGAGGAGGAACTGCGCGGCACCGCAGCGTCGCACGGGCTGACGATCGACGACAGCCTGGAAATCTTCGAACTTGTTCCCCCGGAAAGCCTTCTGAATGCCGACCAGCAGCAAAGTCTTCTCTACTCGTCGGACCTTGAGCTCGGCGAGACGACGAAAATGATCTTTGAGGTCTTCGAACGCCACAAGCCGAGCAGAGTGGTCATCGACAGCCTTTCGGAAATCCGCTTGCTGGCGCAGAGTTCGCTTCGATATCGCCGCCAGATCCTTGCTCTCAAGCATTTCTTTGCTCAATCGGGGGCGACTGTGCTGCTGCTCGACGACATGACGTCGGATGTCCTGGACAAGACCGTTCACAGCGTCGTCCATGGCGTTATCCACCTTGAACAGCTGGCTCCGGATTATGGCTCCGAACGCCGGCATCTGCGCGTGATGAAATATCGCGGCCGCGCGTTTCGCGGTGGCTTTCACGATTTCATCATTTGCAGGGGAGGGGTGCGCGTCTTCCCGAGACTGCGGGCCGTGGAACACAAAACGGACTTTACCCGCGACAGGGTCGGAAGCGGTGTTGCCGAACTCGATCGTCTTCTCGGTGGGGGCGTTGAGCGTGGATCGAGCACCTTGCTTATCGGACCAGCAGGGACCGGTAAAAGCCTGTTTACACTGCAGTTCGTCGATGCGGCAGTCAAACGTGGAGAACGGGCGGCCGTTTTTGTCTTCGACGAAGAGCTCGGGCTTTTGCTTGATCGGACAAAAGCCCTCGGCTTCGACTTCGAAAGCATGCGGGATGAAGGCAAGCTGCATCTGGAGCAACTCGATGCTTCCGAGGTCTCTCCGGGAGAATTCGCCCAGCGCGTGCGCGACCGCGTTGCGGATTTTGATGCCAAGACCGTCGTGATCGACAGCATAAATGGCTATCAGGCAGCCATGCCCGGCGAGAACGCCCTCATCCTTCACATGCACGAACTGCTTCAGTATCTCAACCGCCAAGGCACAACAACGTTTCTGACAGTTGCGCAGCACGGGCTGGTCGGCGATATGAAAACCCCAGTCGATCTTACATATCTCTCAGACACAGTCGTTCTGCTGCGTTACTTCGAAGCCTTGGGCAAGGTTCGCAGGGCGATCTCCGTCGTCAAGAAACGCGCCGGAAAGCATGAAGACACGATCCGTGAATTTGAAATCAGCGAGAGAGGACTGACGGTGGGAGCACCGCTGTCGGCGTTCCAGGGTGTCCTGGGGGGCGTCCCCACCTTCCTGGGCGAAAAGCAGTCTCTGATGTCGGAGGCGAAAGGGGAGGAGCGCGAAAATTCCTGATCAGCTCGCAACCAGCCTTATACTTGCGCCTTCGGGCAGAGATACTCAAATTGCTTCCTCCCTTCTCAGGGAGGCGGGAATTCCCAGTGATGCCGTGTCCGATCTGTCGTCGCTTCTGCGGGCAATTGGTGACGACACCGCCTTCGTCGTGCTGACAGAAGAGGCGTTGCACAGTGTGGATATGAAACCGCTTTCCGAATGGATACTGCGACAGGCCTCCTGGTCTGACATGCCATTTCTCGTACTAACGCAGCGCGGCGGTGGTTCGGAGCGGAATCCAGCTGCAGGCCGGCTGTCAGGAATTCTTGGGAACGTCAGCTTCATCGAGCGGCCCTTTCATGCCACCAGCTTCATTAGCGTTGCCCAAACCGCAATGCGAGGAAGACGCCGCCAGTACGAGGCACGAGCTCGCATCGAGGAGCTTCGCGAACAGGAACGGCGACTGCAAACTGCCCTCGAGGCAGGCAGGCTCGGCGCCTGGGAACTGGATCTAGTAACCTACGACCTGTCGACTTCCCCAATATGCAAGGCGATCTTCGGCCGATTGCCGAACGAACCACTTGCCTACCCGAGACTACAGGCCAGCATCCATCCCGACGACCTTAAAGGCATGCACGAAGCCCTGGCTGCAACGATCGAAACGGGTGTTGGGTTTGCGGCCGAGTATCGGGTTATTTGGCCGGACCGCTCAATCCACTGGGTGGAGAACAGGGCACAGCTCTTGCGCAACCGGATCGGGGTCGCGGTCAAGCTGGTCGGCGTTTCGGTCGACTTCACTGAGCGCCGCCAGATCCTGGAACAGCAGCGACATTTAAATGAAATGCTCGAAGAGCGTGTCGCGGCCCGAACCGCCGAGTTGGAAGCTGCTCACGAGATTGTTTTGGCCGAGGCCGCGCAGCGCCAAAAGGCGGAAGAGCAACTTCGCCAGATTCAAAAGCTTGAAGCGATCGGGCAATTGACAGGGGGCGTTGCTCACGACTTCAACAATCTATTGATGGTGGTACTCGGAAATCTCGAATTGATCCGCAAGGCGGTAACCAATGAGGCGCGTCTGGTCAGGTTGGTCGATGGAGCGCTTCAAGCCGCGAAAAGAGGGGCATCTCTGACACAGCGCTTGCTGGCATTCGCACGGCGCCAGGACCTGCAGGTAAAGGCGGTTGACCTGCGCAAGCTGGTTACAGACATGGAGGATCTTCTCCGGCGATCTATCGGTCCGATGATCATTTTGGACAAAGAAATGCCCGAGAACCTGCCGCATGTTCTTGCTGACGCAAATCAGCTTGAACTTGCCCTGCTCAACCTTGCGGTCAACGCCCGGGACGCCATGCCCGAAGGAGGTTCGCTCAAGATTGCGCTTGCAGAGATCAATGTCGCGCCCGGAGACAAGGAACTGTCTGCCGGTCGTTATGTCCTTCTGGGCGTTGCCGACAATGGGAAAGGAATGGACGAGGATACGCTCGCAAGGGCGGTGGAACCGTTCTTTTCCACCAAGGAACTCGGGAAGGGTACAGGCCTCGGACTTTCCATGATCCATGGCCTGGCGCTGCAACTTGGGGGCAGCTTTAGCCTTGAGAGCACGCTCGGCTCCGGTACAACCGCTCAACTCCTGATCCCAGCCGTGGAGGGTGACGTCGTGCAGATGGACATAAAGGGCTCATCACCCGTCATCATGCCGGACAAACAGCCGAAGCGCATCCTTCTGGTTGATGACGACATCCTGATCGCGATGAGTTCGGCTGATATGGTAACCGACCTTGGACATGAAGTGGTGGAAGCTCATTCGGGAGCGGAGGCGCTCGAAATTCTCGGTAGCGATCAGCAGTTCGATCTTCTGATCACCGACTATTCCATGCCCGGCATGAATGGCGCGGATCTTGTACATGCCGCACGGCGGTTAGTTCCCGACCTGCCCGTGCTTCTTGCGAGCGGCTATGCCGACCTGCCAGCAGGAGTGCAGGTAGATGCAGTCAGGCTTGGGAAGCCATATACCCAGGATCAACTCGCGCACGAGATCTCCAGCGCTTTGCAAGCATGACAGATTTGATCAAAAAGGCGGGAACCGGACCTGGTCTCTCCCGTTTTGTAGCGCGCATGTCATGGCTGCAAAACCAGGGGACGAACGATGATGGCCGATAACAGACAGGATTGGATCGCTCACCGCGCATACGCACTTTGGGAGCAGGCGGGACGACCGTACTGGGAAGACAAGATTCATTGGCGACAGGCTGTCCTGGAGGGAGAGCTCTCCTCAAGCAGACCGGCGCCTCTGCCGACGGTCAGGAAGTCTTCGATCGCCTAGGCATGACGGAAAGACCTGTCAGGCGCGATCGTGCCACCAACATCCTCGTTGTCGAAGACAAGGCGAAGCTTCGTTACGATACTGTTGATTTGCTCGAAAAGGCTGGCTACCGCGTTTTGAAGGCAGCGAATGCGGACGAAGGGTTGGTCCTCTTCAAAATCAATCAGATCGACACGCTTTTTACTGATATCGATATGCCGCGCAGCATGGACGGCCTAGGTCTTGTGAAACCGTGCATGTCCGATGGCCCGAAACCGGAGTTATCGTGACCTCGGACGCCGTCAGGCTCTCCCCCGCGGCATTGAAAGCGGCGTAGATTTCATCTCCAAGCCAACCTCCAACACTGAGCTGTTGAAAATGATGGGTTAATCGCCACCTTGTTCTGTCGTCGGATTTTGGAAAGTCCGGCGAGTTGAGAACGGGCTTGGTCTTTAGGGGTTTCACGAATGCCCTTGTCTTCCCAAGGCTTCGGTATTGTCGCTACTTTCACAGAGGCGTTTCAATTATCTCGGTTTAGACGACCATGAACGAGTAGTCGACCTTGACTACCATTGTCGGTATCTGGTCCGTTCCTTATTGTATGGCCCTTCAAATCTTCTGCCTTCGCCGTGCGTTTCGCGCTGCGGAAACGCGAAAACTTGAATTATCCGTCTTTTGAAAGCTACAACGGTTCGAAGACGCGCGGTAGAGGTGGGATTGAGATGTGGAGAATGAAAATTAGCCAAACCCTCGCCAGCCTGGCATTTTGCATCAGCGCGGCGGGCAGCATTGCATTGGCAGACGAAACGCCCCCGCCGAAGTGCCTGCGGATTGTATCGGAAGCATTTGAGAATTTCGTGATATCTCCGCTTCATGTTTCCCCCTCAGGTGACGGGGCGATTTACGCCGGCAAATCTCAGTCTGATACGCAGCCAGCAATTGCTGATGTCCCGGAAAAGGCACGAAGATTGCTATTGGAAACGATCGAGTCCGGCAAAGGATGGGCGGCTTACGGCACCAGGACAAATACAGAGAACAAGTTGGAGACGCAGGTTCTTTACGTCTTCGAGGATGGCGATTCTTGTGCGACCTTTCCGAAGGTTCCCAAACGCATCAGCACTATTTACCTGCCCGGGGGAGTATCTCGATCTCTCCTGTTGTTTTTCCGCCAACCGACAAGCGGGGACGACGCGGAACTGCGTACGCGACTTCAGGCATTCCTGACCAAGACAAACCAAGACCGCCCCGTCACTACCGCGCCACATGCGGTCAAGGGCGCAAGGCTACAGAAGATCGATTCCGGCCAATTCGTCAGTAAATGGAGCAACGTCTTTCCGCCAGCAATGCTTGCCAGTCTGGCGCGGTGGCAGGATGCTTGCAACGCGCGCAGCGACGGCTCTAAAATGGACCTCTCCGACAGGTTTATCGACAGGATGGACGTCGACGGGGATGGTGACGAGGACTGGGTTGCGAACGGATACGGCCTTTACTGTATAGGCCCAGATGGGAACCGGAGACAAATGGCCGGTGACGATAACGGCGCGACGGTCTGGGTATTGCTGTCGGATGGGAAAAAGCTTGGGCTAGCAGCTGAACTGCGCTTTGCCCACGGGGATACAATCCGGCAATACACTGGATATTCGGTCATCGTTTCGAAACTTGGTATCTTTCCGCTGCGTGGCGGTCCGATTGGCGAACCGGTCCAGGTCCTGCCCAAGGGCGGGCGCGTGGCATACAAGCTTTGAAACGCTTTTGTATTGATCTGCACCGCAACCGGACACCTTCCTTAAGCAATCAGGTCATGCCTCCGCGCTGAAGGTCAGTCCAAGAGTTCTGCGCGAACAGAATGCTGCCGTAACCGCAGTGGATGCACTATCTGCTGTTGATGACGATGTCGTTGCGGATCAGGTCTGACAATTCAGCTTCATCGGTTACCCCAAGTTCGATCCACTGGAGCAGGCTTTTTGCCTTTCGGCCCGCTTCAACACTTCCCCTTGGATAATCGTTCTCTTCGCACCAGCATTGCAGGATGCGATCAATCATGTCGTTCACTCTCGATATTAACACCGGTTTCGCCAGCTCAATCCGCCGCATCTGCCCCCCCTACCCGAATGAGGTCAAGCCTAGAAGGGCCGGCGGTAGGAAGGCAATGCGCGATATATGAGATTTCTCTTATGTGACGGTGGTTGAAGCCGGCCTGTTGTAAAACGGCCATAGTAGTCAAGTGTTTAGACCATTGGGACGATGCCGAACGCAAACCAATCCTCGTCCCTCCTGACACGTAGTCCACTTTGTGCAGCGTTTGATGGTTCTTTAACGCCTCGGCTAATCCGCGCTGACGCGTAATCGAGGGGCCGAGTCACGAGTTCACGCGCGGCCCGATCCTTCGCCTCGCTCGAGTGAATTGCGCCCCATTGCGGTCATCCCGTCGATCCGCCGGGCCGGGTCCACACCGCGGCGCCGGTCGATCCATTTCATTACCGGCGTTACCGATACCCCGTGAAGTACAATCGATACGAGAATGATCAAAAAGACAGTCGACCAGACGGTCTCGATAGCCTCGAACTGCACCTTTCCGGAGGCGTAGGCGAGATAGTAGATCGAACCAAGACCACGGATGCCGAAGACAGCGATTATCAACTTCTCAGCCGTGGGGTGTGGGCAACCAAGCATGGAAATCCAGCCGCACACAGGACGGACAACGGCCAGGACCAGACCCGCGACCACCACCACCCGCCAATCTGCGAAGGAGATCAGTTTTCCCTCCGCCACCGCCGACCCGAAGCAAACAAGCAGCAACATCATTAAGAGCCGTTCGATCTGCTCTCCAAAATCATGCAGTTCCTCATGATAGTCGCTACTGCGCTCGATGGAACGAAAGGTAAGTGCGGTTACAAAGACGGCCACAAATCCGTAGCCATGAACGAGTTCCGTTGCAGCGTACGACACACAGGTGAAGCCGAGCGCGGCCAACCCGTCGCCGGTTTTGGCGAGCCGGCCAGCTTCAGGGGCCCTGAAAGTGAGAAAGCCGAGGAGGCGACCGACGGCCCAGCCAACGGCCACGCCGGCGGCAAGCCGCCAAACGACGTCCACCACGAACCACCGAGCTGTCCAGCCCCAGTCACCGCCACTTGCCGCGATGGCGATCGCGGCCATGACAAACGGAAAACTCAGTCCATCATTCAGTCCGGCTTCGGACGTCAGTGCGAAACGGATGTCATCTTTTTCTCCGGTCTTCGGAGGACCGACCTGCACATCACCCGCAAGTACCGGATCGGTCGGGGCAAGCGCCGCCCCCAGAAGGAGGGCTGATGCCAGGCCAAGGCCCAGAACGCTCCAGCCCAGGAACGCAATAGCACCTATCGACAACGGCATCGCCAGTCCGAGCAGACGCCACGTAGTCATCCACCGCCGCCATCCAAGCGGTCGGTCGATCTTCAATCCGGCGCCCATCAACGCGACGATCACGACGAATTCCGTGAAATGCTCGGTCCATACCGCGTTCTCAAGGGGGTTCATGCGCGGAAGTGGAGAAATTGGGGACCATGCCAACAAAATTCCGATGCCAATGCAGCAGATGGGCAACGACAGCGGAATGCGCCGGAGAACGAGTGGAAGCCACGCGGTGAGAAGCACGACGGCACCGAACAGAAGCAGCGTCACGGCGTAAGAGTTCAAGTCCTATTTCTCCCGCGCCTGCTTCAACCGCGAGCCTGCGGCGATCTGATGACCCTGCCTCTTCGCAACGACGGCTTCCAAAAGAGTCCGAGCGGCATTGCGACCCTCTTCTTGGAATGCCTGGTCCTTTTCGAAGGCGACGTGACTTGTTGCATAGGGCTCCCAGTAGCCGATGTAGCGATCGACCTCAGCAAGGGGGCCGGCTGGAACAAGCGCCATCGATTTCAACCAGTCGGAAACACTGCGACGGACGCCTTCCGCGCCCTCGGTGTCTCCGTGGACGATCACCGAGAAAATGCGTCCTTCGAGATGGCGAGGGTAGTGCCAACCCTTCATCTCGATCTCCTTGGCCTCTTTTGCGTGTTTTCCATGGGTCGTCGTTGGATCCGGGTTACCTCCGTCTGCGCAGACAAGTCGGTCGATCATCAGCTTGAGAGGGGATGAGGTCTGATACCAATTGACAGGGGTCACGATCATGATGCCATGGGCCTCGACCCACAGTGGATAGATTTCGTTCATCCAGTCATGAACCTGTCCGAGCGAATAGTTCGGATGGCAGGAGCACGGCCAATGACAAAGTGCGGCCGACGTCGAAAAGCAAGCTTTGCAGGGATGGATCTGACGGCCATATTCGGAAGCAACACGACTAAGGTCCAGAACATTGATGGTCACCATCGGGTTTTGCTCCAGCACCGACCGCGCCGTCTGGATCATGCGGAAACTTTTGGAGACTTCGCCAGGACAAGTATGCTCGCCACGGGATGACCCGTTGATGAGGAGCAAGCGATGTGGCCCGTTCTGGTTATCATGCCGGCGCTTGGCTTCGTGAATGGCTTGGCGCGCATCAAGCCAATCGGCGGCGAGATCACAGTCCGGGTCCGCAAACTCGCAGCCAGCCTTGCGAGTTCTCGGAATCTTGCGGGAATTTTTGTAAGCGTCCCAAGCCGCAGCACTGATCTTTGTGAGCTCTGGTGTGAGAGGCTCGTAAGCCGGATCCTGGAACTGATTGAGGAAGCGACGCCTGAACTCGTCTTCATCAAGGCGCGGGCTTGGACTGCCTTTTCTTGCTTCAAGGTCGGCCGAAGATATGTTTGACATTCGTGAACTCCTTGACCTTAAGCAACAACGTCACTTCAAACCCGGAGTTCCTGAGGTTTAATTTGAAAAGCTTGTCATGCTTGTGTCTACGCTCACGTTGATCGCATGTTGGCAAGTCGCGCTCCCCGGTCCGCTCACTTAGGTGATCGCCCATTTTGGCGAACCATTCATCCGCTTGCGGCGTATCTGCGAATTCCCGCTTTCGTTAAGCCGCCCTATGCTGGAAGGTCCGATGCCATTGCCTGGCGTCGCCGGGGCGTCGCCAGGTTGTGACACATCTCGGTTCGGATGACTCTGGCTTTCCGCATCCGTTCCGATCAACGAACTGGAGAGAGCTGCAATCGCGAGACGCCAGCCGCAACGTTCAGCCCGGTTCCGGTCTGTCCGCTGACAGGCTGAAGCGCAAAGTTTTCGGCATTGCCCCCGACGAGAGCATTAGCACCAAGGCCAACACCGATTGCCGCGTTCGCGGACGCACCGACATAGGTACCGGCGAGATCGCCTTCACCGACGCGCGTCGGCTTTGTATTGACGACAACCCAACTCAAATAGGACTTGCCACTTACGCCGATATCAAGACCAAGCTTGCCAATCGATCCGGCATACTGCTCCACCCAACCGCCTTGTTGGCGAAATCGGCAGTTGATCGCACGGTTCGATCCGATAACCATTCCCACCCCTCCGGCGACCTCGCACGACAGCGTGCCCAGTCTCTGGCGCGGTTCTTTCACGATGACTACTTTTTGCGTGGGCTGCGTCTTGTGGGTCGTAGCTGCCCAGCCGCCCGAAGGAATTGTAAAAGCCACGGCTGCGATGGCTAGGATAATGTTTTTCATCTCGGGTTCCTCTCAATTGTTAATCCATATGGCCTGGGAATTAACCGATCCCGAGGGCAGAGGTTCCGTCCTCGCCTCTGCGAAGCGCTGCGATCCGGATGGAACGAGGACGAGCGCGCGCGTCCATCAAGCTCTTCAACTTACGACGAGCCGGGGGAACGGGCAGCGCTTGCCGGGCGTCGCAGACCCGTGCAACCAGCGCTTGTCAGCTATGATTTGCATTCCTGAAGCGGGGCCCCCACCTTTTTAGCGATCAGATAACTTCACCATGAAAAAGCGCCGCGAACTTAAAGCTGTTCGCGCGAGGAGGCTGTCATGAATGCGATTTCCAAGAGACTGGACGAGATGACCCTCGTTGAAAGAATCAACTTGCTGGAGACGGTCGCCGACGCTTTGGAAGCGAGCGCAGATGAAGCTGAAACCTTGGGCGATGCACGGTTTGTGACCAATTCAACGTGCCTCGCCTCAACAATCCGCGGGCTGTGCGGCGATCTCGCGCTACGCGATTTCCCAGCTGCCGAGCTTCTGCTGGAGCAGGGCATGCTGCTGGTGTACCAGTTTTCCAACAGGAAGGGCGCCCGCCCATACCTAAACTGACCTTCCGACAAATCGGCAATTGAGCAAGACGGACAGTGATCTGCTGGGTCCGAGGAAGGTTGAGCGCGGTATCGGTTCAGGGTGCGTGAGGCCGGATTTTTCGTCGCTTCTCGAAACAGGGGCGATACCCCCAATCATCAAGGCTTGCGGCGCAGGTGTTCTCTGTCTTCCCGTGTCGGATGCTCCCACCCGAATACACTGCGGCCGCCCCGTTCGTGCGACCGCAAGAATTCGCCGGCGACGATCTCCTTCAGATCTGGCCCTGTAACATAGCGTTCCAGTTGCCGCGACTGATCATCGAGTCGCCTCAAAGCCTGTAATTCCTCTTCGCGGCCAAGCCTTGCCCGGCCGACGGCGGACCTCATTACCTTGATTGTTTCGTCATAGACTTTGACCGGCACAGGGAAAGGATGGCGATCCTTTCCGCCATGGGCGAGCGAGAAGCGGGCGGGGTCCGAGAAGCGACATGGCGCGCCGTGAACAACCTCGGCCACCATTGCCAGGGCATTCACTGTCCGTGCACCGATTCCCGGAATTAGAAGAAGATCTTCAAAATCTTTTGGGCCGCGGTCGGCCGCTGCCGCCAGTGTCCCATGCAGGCGTTTCATGTCGACGTCCTTCTCACGCACGTCGTGATGGGATGGCATGATGAGGTGGGGCAACAGTGGCTGGGCCGCATTTTTCTCTTCCCGCGCCGGTTCAAGCGCGATGACCTCCCGCAGGATTTTATCCGGCCCCAACACGCCCAGCAAATCAAGCTGACTCCTTCTCGAGCTTTCCGCTCGATGGTCAGCAAGATTGACAATATTCCCCTGTCCGCGTCCTTCGATTGCTGAATGCGGAGAATCCACAAAGCTCCTGAGACCCTCCGAATGCCAGTGATACCGTCGTGCCTGCCTCTTGCCGCCGTTCATGCCTTGCTGGACCACGACCCATTTACCGTCATCAGTGACAATGAAGCCGTGCAGGTAAAGATCGAAACCATCCTGGACCGCAGCGCTATCAACTTTGGCGACCAGCCTGCTGGTGCGCGCAAGAGCGGCGCCATCAATTCCCACGCGATTGCCGATGGCCATCAGCTCGTCAGGAGTCTGCCTCGAATGCCTGCCGCGGCCGCCGCAGACATGAATGCCGAGTTCGCCGGCCATCGGATTAAGGCCCCGCTTCAACGCTCCGATGACACTTGTCGTGATGCCGGACGAATGCCAATCCATGCCCATGACTGCACCGAAAGACTGGAACCAGAACGGGTGTGCCATGCGGCTGAGCAATTCGTCGCGACCGTAGTGAATGACGATTGCCTCGGTGATGACCGCACCGAGCCGTGTCATGCGCTCGCCCAGCCATCGTGGGACGCGGCCACCATGAAGAGGAAGATCGGCGCTGCCGGCTCGTTGGACCATGTAAAGCTTATAAAATGGTTTGAGACGGCGAGACAACGATAAAGTTCTTGAAGCGCCGTAATGCGAGAATGGGCAAAGCTTTTTCTTTGCAGAGCGGCCGATTGTGTTGTCGCATTGTTTTCGCGCTGACCGGTGGGCGGTTGCCGTGAATCAATTTTTCCACCAAACCTCTACCAGGACAACAAGGAGGAAGGAATTGTTCAGGGTAATTGCGGGCGGACGTCAGAAGGAGCAAGAACGAGTGACAGAAGAGCCTTGCAAGATTTTTGCAGGAGGGTCACAGGCGTCTTCGTAAAGCGGATATTCAGCGATACGAAGCGCGAGAGCGCGTCGCCGGAATCCCGATGCCGCTGTCGCTTAAACATTATAAGGTTCAAGTTGAGTACGTGATCGCCGCTTTGTCAAAGCTCGATCCGCTTCCACCCGATTACATGTCAGATGGCTATTGGCCATCCTTCGAGAATGCCGACCGGCAGTTTGGCCGCGAAGGTATGAAAGGATGAACACGCTTTGATAATCATCAATGGTCGTCGGATCTGCGCAATGTATCGATCGACTTCGCAAGACCCGGAAAAGCAAAGAAAACGACGTCGTTAGCGCAAAGCACACCACTTCTTGTTACGCGCGCCATTCCGTTCGGGGCTATTCGCAAAGGCCCGAGCGCTCTCATCCGACGCTCACTCCGACTATGTCCTCTATCGCCTGAAAAAGGGCCTTACAGGGACCTTTGTCCAATGGACTTACCTATGGGCGGGTGTACCATATGCTGGTGGTTGAATGACATGTATTGGTAGGTGACAATGGACATCGAGCCATTATTCGACGCCGTGATCGACCGCCGCAATGGGCAATACAAAGTGTCGATAAGAGACGGAGACATCACTGCAGAGCGTGTATTTTCTTCCGAAGAAACCGCCGAGCAGTTTAGGCAAGATGCCTACGACAGCCTGAAGACGAAATACGCCCAAAAGGGGTTGTGACCTTGCTCTAGGTTCGGTGAGCCTCAAACAAGTAGCTTCTTTCCAACAGGACCGCAGGCGACAATAAACTGGGTCGGTCAGAGAACGTCGATTTTTCCGACCATAGAGCATGCCCAGACCGTCTGGGCCGATGCATCCGAGGTCATGTGCGCAATCGACCAGCAGCGTGGCGTTATGCTCTCGGCACAGCTCCTGCAGAGCTGCCAAGTCAGGCGTGCCTAGTAGGCCAAGATGACAGGGACTGAAGAGAGGGCTTGCGGGCGAGCCAAGTCCGCCAGGGCGGATATTGCGCCTGACCATGTGACCTAAAACGCAAAAAAACAATTTGGAACTAACTTGACGCCCCAATCATTCTTGATTATATACTGAAACCTGTATAAAGGGAAGGCAAATGGAACGGCTTGTCTATGACAACGTCTTCGAGTCACTCGTTGACGACAAGGATGAAGCTGCCGATTTGAGCTTCCGGGCTGCCCTGATCTCCGCTCTCGTCGATCTAATCCAGGATCGCGGGTGGAAACAAGCAAATGCAGCAGAAGCACTAGGCATACCACAGCCAAGAGTTAGCGAGCTGATGCGGGGGAAGGTTCACCTATTCTCCGCTGATAGGCTCATTGGCTATCTGGCCCGCCTCGGCGTTCGCTTCAAACCATCCTTTGAACATCACAGAATAGTCTGCGATGTAGAAATGACAGAGGCCGCTTAACGCGGCCTAAGTTGTCTCTTATATCTCCTTTGCTTCTTCCGAGCGTTAACCTCTTTCATCATCGCCTTGAAGCGCTCGTCCACCGTCTTCATCGCTGCCCTATCGACCCCGTTTGTGGTTTTGGTGAAAGCGTGCAGCACGAAGACGGTATCTTCGTACTTGGCGCAGTATACTGCTCGGTAAGCCGGACTTCCGTTCTCGATCAGCTCTATCACGCCAGGTCCGATTCCACTTCAATGTTTAAAATCCGACAGGGGATCCTTGCCTTCTTGCACCCGCTGCAGGTCCGTCGCGAATTGGAGTCCGATCTCCTTCGGAAGAGCCTTCATCGCCTTCAGTGCGGAATTATTGACGTACTCTAAATTCAATTTTTTGGACATTTTCCCTCATCACTTCATAAAACCTCTCTTTCCAGCCACTCGATCCCAAGCCTCGCAAGCTTATTCGATGCGAAAGCCTACCAACAGCGGCAGGTGATCTGAGGCTCGACGTGCAAGCGGATCGAATACAATTGACGACGACCTTACCCGGATTTCCTGCGATACGAAGACATGATCGATACGCAAAAGGGGAAAGCGCGAAGGAAATGTCGGTCGAGGCTTTATTGTTGTCAATAATTGCGCATCTTGAAAGTGCATTGACAGCCGTTTGTAGGCGGAAGTCGAGGGTGTGGCATTCAGATCTCCGCAGACGATTGACGGCGAGGAACGAAACTCGGCATGTCCAATCCAGTCGTCGCCGAACAGCGCTGCGACCTGCCGGATACGGTCGCGGTTGCGAAGCCCTAGGTGTGTATTGAGAACGTTAAGCGGTTGCCCGTGAACATCGACCTGCACCCAGATTGCGCCGCGCGTTTCGCCGATCGAGGGGAGGGGTGCCGCCCTTATCAGGCGCACGGGCAGTGCCGTCAGAATGGCGTCGCCATAGCGTTCTTCCTCGACATGCAGTGCCGGGTGAAAGTGGGCGTTCATCTTTAGCAGCGTCGCAATAGTCGCTGCCTGGTCGACACCGCCGGTTCTTCTTCGGCCGACGTCCAGCTCCTGGAGTGCAATGATGTCTGCTTGAGATTGCGCAATAACATCCGCAATCCGGTTCAGGTCAATTCTGCGGTCCGTCCCGACACAGCTGTGAACGTTGTAGGTGAGAATCTTGATCTCGCGTTGGTCGCGTGGGGGACATGAGGGTGGTGGTGTAGCCATTCAGCCGGAACCCGTCTGGCCCAATTTCGTTCCCAAAGACAAAGACATCAAACGGACGGATCCTTCATGTCGACAAGGCGCATCCTTTTCAATATTTTTCTCGTGTTCGGCCTGCTGCTTGCGGCCTACCTGCTCTACAAGGTCTTCAACCGGTATACCTTTGACGAGATCCTGCAATCGATTGACCGGATTCCCCGCTGGCGTCTGGTTTCCGGCTTTGCATTTTGTGCTCTTTCCTATCTTTGCCTCACGGGCTTCGATTGGATGGCTTTGCGATATGTTGGCCGGCCGCTGGCCTATCCGAAAGCAGCGATTGCCTCCTTCACCGCGCTTGCGATCGGCCATAATCTTGGCGTGGCCGCCCTGAGCAGCGGCGCCGTTCGATATCGCTACTACACACGATGGGGGCTGGACGCTGAGGAGGTCGCCAAAGTCGTCTTGTTTTGCGGGGTAACGGTCATGCTCGGGCTGTCTGCACTCGGAGGCATAGTCTGTCTCATAAATCCGACCGATGTCAGCAAACTGTTGGGTGTGAGCAGCAGCAATCCCTTCTGGATCGGTCTTGGCGTACTGTCACTGCCGGTAGCCTACGTCGTTCTTTCCGCCACGGTGCGCTCGCCATTGCGGCTCTGGAAATGGTGTTTCACAATGCCGAACATCAGACTTGCAGTTGGACAGATCGCGATTGGTACGCTTAACTTCACCTTCGTTGCCGCATGTCTGCATCAGGTCCTGGCAAGCGAGGCGCCGGTGAGCTTCGTCCAAAGCGCAACGGCGTTCGTCCTCGCCAACGTGGCCATTCTTGTCGCTCACGTGCCCGGCGGCCTCGGTGTGCTGGAGGCCACAGTCACGACCGTGCTTCCAGGGGCTGCATCGATCGGGGGGCTCGTGGCATTCCGCGTGATTTATTTCCTGGTGCCGTTGCTGTTGGGATTGCCCGTTTTCGCAATCAGCGAGTTGATAACCCGCAACGTGAAAAAGAAGCGGCTAGACAAGGGTCGCGAGAAACCGTCCGAGCCTCAAGCGCAACTTCTGTAGTGGCCAATAAGGCCGCCGGGGGTCGACAAGCGCGGACCCCGGCAAAAGGCCCGTCGCGCTGCAATCAGGATCGACCTCGTACTCTCTCAAGCCGCGCTCCCGGGTGTTCAGCGCAGCGATAGCTCCAAGCATTGATCGCGACTTCTCCACCTCACGGACCTCGGCAACGCTCGCGCTCAGGTGCTCCGCGATGAGGCGGTGGCGAAGTGACGTAATGGCCTCCTGATGGGCAGCGCAATCGGCTTCGAGTGCGAGATCGCACTCCGTATCCAGGCCTTCTGAACGATTGTTGAGGTTGGAGGATCCCACGCGTACGAAGCGGTCGTCGATGATAATGAGCTTCGAATGAACAGTGATTTCCTCCTCGCCGCCATTGTCGTCGGACGTGACGGCATACATCACCTTCAGTCGATCGAACCAATCGGCGCGCTTCAGACGCCGTATCAGGCGGTCGCGGTTGCTGCCCATGGCGAACTTCTCTATCCAACCGTGCGAGGTCTTTGTGACGATTACCGCGATCTCAGGCCCGTTCGGTTCCTTCAATCGCCTTGCAAGCGCCCGGCCGACGCCGGCGGACGCAAGATATTGAGTTTCGACATAGATATATCTCTTGGCTGCGGCGATGGCATCGCGCGTGAGCCGACGTGCCTCATAGCGTCCACGCTTGCCAATGAGGCCTGGTTCGGTCAGGGCGATAGCCGCGGGAGCTTGCATCATGTCGGCCGCCAAAGCTGGTCGGATGATCGTCGCATCGATCTCGGAAGACACACTCTCGCTGGTTGCCCTCTTCCAACGTCGTCTGGCCACATCACGGATCATTCCCGCTACCTCACCCGAAACCAGGCATTGAACATCGTGAACAGGCGGGTAGGGAGTACCGTCAGGGGAGAGTCTTAGAGGATTTGCACTCCGGTGGTCGGATTCGTCCCACCGTCTGGCTGTCAGGTCGATGCCACCCATGAAGGCGACACTTCCGTCGATTGAAACGAGCTTCTGGTGGTGGCAAGCACGCAGTGGATGTTTAAAATCGAAATTCAATGAGATCTGCGGATGTCTGGAGATTGGGCTCTGTCGAAACAGCCGCAATGACTTGCCCGAATAGATAGGACCCATCCCCCAAACCAGAATTCTGACCCTTAGTTGCGGGAGGTTATCCACTAGCGACAAGAGACGTTCGCCAAGTGTTTCGGTGCTTGAATGGGGTCGCAGGCGAATATCCGGGTTAAAATCCCAACCAATGATCCAGATCTCGCGCTGCGCTCGCCCAAGCGCGTCGTCGAGCGCAGAAAAGTATGCTTCGCCGTCGATCAGAAATGTAGCCTCATCAGCAACGCCAGTGCGCCAGGCGTTGCGTCCTTGGCGGACGATACTTCGTACAGGCTTTTGACCTGCCAAACGGCTTAGAGAAGGGAAGACAGTCCGGAAGCGATCCGGATTGGGGGCATTGTCTGCCAATCGATACTCGTGCATTTGGCGCTGTTTTTCCTGTAACGTCGTGGCGATTTTGATGTCTCGCGAAACGCGCGCGGCGAGCGGCGTGTTCCAGATCCGGGAAAAAAAATCGAGGGCCAGCTCAATACGATCGCAGTGGTGTCCGCCCAAACGTGCACCGTCCAACGCCGCGAAGGTAACGGCACGCCGGTTCCAACTTGTCGATGACTTGGCAACGGTTGCCCGCTCGATGACAGGGACGAAACGATGCCATCTCGCCCGGATTCACGACGTCCTTTCCTCACCTGCGCCGGGCGTTTGTCAGTTGACGCCTGACCGTTTTGACAGCGACGCCACGCTCCTGCCGAAATTGCCTGTTGTTGGTGTTTCGTGGACCAAAGGGCGCAATATGGAATTTATCAGTCGTTTCGTTGACCAGCCGATGCTTCAGGGGGCTTCGCGGGCACTCCAGATCTGGCATGAGAAAAGCCGGCGCTCCCCGGACGAGCTCGGTCCTGCTTGGGAGCTCATCGTGATTTCGTGCCTGATTGCTGTGAGCTGCTGGTTCCTCTCAGGAACTGGTTGGTTGATTGCGGCAAGTACCTTGATGCTTCTGTCATTGCGCCCCGCCTGGAACCTTCTGGCAGGGCCGAAGTGCGGTGACTATGACGCACGCGCCTATCGCGCAAGGGCGGCCCTCGCAATCAGGAAGCGAGAAACCGAGTGGTCGGCGCGGATGCTTGTGCTCCTGATTTCTGTCTGCCTGCCAATGATTGCTCGCGCAGGCGATCAATCCGGAGAATTGTTCATCCTCGGAGCGGGTGTCTGGTTCGTTTTGACTGTTCCCGTAAATGCATATCTGGCCGCCGCTGAGCCGCCGAAGCCCAATGATGGTGACTTCGCGTTCACCAGGAGCCGCACGCTGGCAGCTTTCTGACCCACTACTGGCCGGCCTCGGAACCAATCGCCTTTCGCTCCGTTTTCCTCTCGTCAAAATGACGGAGGTTGAAATGCTCTACTATGCTCTTGTATTTTTGGTGGTCGCATTGATTGCCGGTGTACTTGGTTTCGGCGGGATCGCTGGCGCTTCCGCATCGATCGCTCAGGTCCTATTCTTCATCTTTCTGGTTCTTTTTGTCGTCTCAATCGCAATGCGTGTGATCAAGCGATGAAGAATTCGTTGGAATGAGCCTCGCTCGGTGGCGGAAATCCGCCGCCGTGTCTGTTCGTGTGAGTTAGTGAGGAAAGCCTCCGCTTCGCGATGACGCGCGGAAAATTTGGAGAGACTAGGATGACTGCCGACACTACTGGACGCCCGGTCGCGTTCGACACCGACGAGGACTTACAGGAGCACTTGGCTTTGCTGGAGGCAGATGCTCACGCGGATGATCGGGTCGTACCTGATGCGCTTTCGCGGCGAACTTTTGGGGACGTTCACGCTGATTTTTTAGCAGTACAGGACGAAGTTGAGCATCTTCGTGCAAGGCTTTCCGTTGTTACACGGCAAGCTGAGACTGTAATCCGTTCACGTGCCGAATGGGCGGATGCGAGCGCGCATGCGCAACTCGGTGACTACCCATGGCTGAAACTGGCGGGAGCAATGGTTGGTACCTATGTCCTGGCAAGCCTACTTCGCACCATACCGCTCGGATCAGCACTCACTGCGGCCCTGCCGCTTGTGGCAGCAGCCATTCAACGCCGGACCGAAGGATAAGGACCTCCGACCGCCGCCGGAAGTTCAGGTCTGGGTCGATATGATTGTGTTCACCGAGACATTGCCGCCTAGTACACCACGTTTCAGGTCCGAACGTCCCCGCTCGATTTCGACAACCGTATAGAGCTTGTCGTCTCGAAAGGCACTTGCGTTCGATGTGGTGACATCCTCAGCTGGAGCAGCGTCAATCTCCATGAAATCAAGTTCCCGGCTCGCTGCTACAATACGAGCATCGCCAGCGGTTCGGGCCGCAACGATGACAATGCCATGGTTTGTGGCATTGTCCCACCGCGGATCATCTGGTGCGGCGATCGGTTCAAGCCGATAGACATTCAACGGCTCGTCCGGTGAGTACGTCTCGACTGCAGCAGCATCACGGATCTGGGCCTGACTCTCCGTCGAGCGACCAAAGGTCGTTCGACTGGTTGCATTATTAGATTCGTCCTGGCCCGTTTTGACGACGTTCGACATGGCTCGTTCTCCGTAAACTGCGCCTTTTGCTAACCTTGATCGTTGTCTTGCTTCACTTCTGAAATGTCGTAGTTGATGTTCCAGTCCTTGATCTTTTTGCTACCAGGGGGGACCTTTTTTCACGGTGGCATCCTGCGATCCGGTGACCACTGTGGGCTTGGCACTTCCAACGCCGTCGCTTTCGCGCTTTGCTTGCGATGGTGCGAAGGCCCCCTTCGCGTCTGTCGCGGGTTTCGATTTCATGATTTCCTCCATTCTCAGTCTTGAACCGACGCGGCCGACTTGGTTCCCTGGGTATTGCTGGCAATGGAAGGGCGCTAATCCCGTTAAAGGATTTCGGTTTGGAAATCTGCAACCGACGCCTTTCATTGTCCATCACAAGTGCGCGGGCGTTGACGACAGATCCCCAAGTGATTAGCCCGGTACTTCAAGTTCGATCATGAGATGCCGTCGCGCGCGATTGACACGGCTCTTGATAGTGCCGATCGGGCAATGGAAGTGATCGGCCGCCTCCTCGTAGCTGCGCCCATCAATGAAAATGAACTCAAAAGCGCTGCGATACTTGGCCGGCAGACTTGCACATGCCACCTCAAGCTCATGACCGCGAACCCTCCACTCCTGTTCGGGCGCGACGGCTCGCTTTAGCGACAAACCGTCCGCCATCCCAACGATCTCCCGTTTCGCAATCCGATACCGTGTACAAAAACTGTTGCGCATAATGGTGAATAGCCACGATTTCAGCCGCGTCCCCTCCTTGAAATGATCAAGGTTCGACAGAGCCTTAACAAGTGTTTCCTGTACAAGGTCATCTGCGTCGTTGGGATGCCTATAGAAAGTACGGGCAAATGCCCGTAGTGCCGGAATGAGCTCGGCAATTTCCTCGCTCATCGAGCCGGGAGAAATGGGTGCGGTCATTATCTCTTCCCCGCAACGGATACTCGAAGAAAAACCTCAAATGAGTGTTTGGTTCCAGCAAAACCGAATTGGTGCGATACCGCACGCTCGGGGCCGACCTCGGTCTATCGGAAGGCTACTATTACCGTCCGTTACCGTACGCGACGTCATGATTGACCTCTAATATATGGAAGTTACGATGGCTCCCGACCAAGCAACGGGAGAATGAATTTGACCTTCATGCGATGGCTTCGGGATGCAGATATGGCGATGCTCTCACGTTCAGTTCAGACCTGGTACAAGCATTTTGACGCCAAACCGGACGAAAGAGCTTCCGAGGTACTTTGCGAAGCGGCCATAGATCTCTTTCACCAGGGTCATAACACCCAGGATGAACTGGTCACCCTTCTGATTTCTCGATATCCGGGCCCTGAGGCGATCCTGATCAACGCTCCTACGTCGGCGTCCGTACACTGAGAACTACTGTCGCAAAATTCTTGCCCTGAGTTTAAGAAGCACTGCACCTTCTCTCAGTATTCACGATGCCCTGCCGACACTGATCGCGCGGGCAAGGCGCGCGCCCTTATGATGTCAGTATCTGTTTGGCATCGAAGGGGAACAACGCCTCGTCCCAAGCATTCCTTCTCGCCAGTGCAGGAGGACGTCATGCAGCTTCTCGAAACCCATGTGGGCTCTGTTGTCGATGGAAAGCTCACGGTCGAATTTGTCGGCGAGGGAGGCGAACTTGTTTCAGTCAGGGTGGTAACCGATGACCGCAGTCTCGGGGGAGAGAGCGCCGTGCGACGCGCCAAGGAGGTCCTGGTACAGCTTACGGCATTCGGAACCGACGGCAACGCCACCACTTTCGAACCTGTCGCTGCCGCCTCCCGAGCGACTCCGAGCGATCCCACGGAGCGCGACGAGGGACAATAGATGGCTAAGCCCGTTGCACTTGTCACAGGAGCGGGATCGGGGATCGGGCTGGCGACGGCAGAGAAACTGGCGCACGAAGCGTGCCAAGCTTTGAGACGAAGGACGGCAGGCTGTCTTTTCCTGATAGTGAAACAATGCCCTCGTCTTCCATTCCAGCAATGCCCGCTTTTTCGAGCAAGGGTAAGGCGGACTGGTCGTATCCGATGAACTTGCAGTGCTGGAAGGCATCGGCCACAAAGTCGCGGGCCGTTGCCTCCTTGATCAGCTCTTCTATCGCTGCGGAGGAAGTCAGCAATGCCACGGCGTCAAACAGCACCGACGGGCCTCCGTCGATCATGTGATGTGCCTGGATCCATTTTCCATTCGAAGCGGTGACCCCGCCCACCTTGGGAGCAACAAACTCGACGATCGCCTTTTCCTTTCCGACAGTATCGGTCAATCCCTTCAGCAGATTGGCGTCTACGCCATCGGTTATGAGGATGCCAAGCTTTCGGCCCTCGAACCGCTTCGGACCCTTCTCCACGATGCTGAGGGCAGGTGAAGGCTCAAGATCCTGACGTGTCGGCATTGCCGCGTCCGCGGCCTTAGGCATGGTCTGGAAGCCAAGCTTATCGGCGACGGTCTCGGCGAGGCTCTCGTCGATATTAAGCAGATGAGCAACCATGCGTTCCCGGATGACCGACGTCTCCACCTTGCTCAGTTCAAACGTCAAAGCCGCCGCTATGTGGCGCTGCTCGGGCTGGGTCTGGCTGATGTAGAACTGTCGGGCTTGACTATAATGATCGGCAAAGCTTTCCGGACGAAGCCGTACCTTTCCACCCTCTTCGGACGAGGCAAAGTGCCGGTAACCCAGCACGGGGGACTCTCGTGGCCCTTCACCGAAAGAGTTGGGTTGGTAGTTGATGCGGCCGACCGGATTGCGCATCGCCATGTGGCCGTCCTGTTGGAAATGCTGGAACGGACACTTGGGCGCGTTGATGGGTAGATGCGTGAAGTTTGGACCACCGAGGCGCTTGAGCTGCGTGTCAAGATAAGAGAAATTCCTCCCCTGCAACAGCGGATCATTGCTGAAGTCGATCCCGGGCGGGACGTTTTGGGTCATGAATGCAACTTGCTCAGTTTCGGCAAAGAAGTTGTCAGGCATCCGGTCCAATACCAGGCGTCCGATCGGTTTCACCGGCACGATCTCTTCGGGAATGATCTTCGTCGGGTCGAGGACGTCGAAATCGAAGCTGTCGGCGAAATCCTGATCGAACAGCTGCACACACAGTTCCCATTCAGGAAAATTGCCCGACTTTATGGACTGCCAAAGGTCGCGGCGGTGAAAGTCCGGGTCGGCGCCGTTGATCTTGACCGCTTCGTTCCAGACCACGGATTGAAGGCCAAGCTTCGGCTTCCAGTGGAATTTCACGAATGTGGATTCGTCCTTCGCATTCACGAGCCTGAACGTGTGAACACCGAACCCTTCCATAAAGCGAAATGAGCGGGGAATGGCGCGATCCGACATCACCCACATGATCATGTGCATGCTCTCAGGGGTAAGGGTGATGAAATCCCAAAAAGTATCATGGGCTGACTGCGCCTGTGGAAAGGCCCTGTCAGGTTCCGGTTTGACTGCGTGGATAATGTCCGGGAATCTGATGGCGTCCTGGATAAAGAAAACAGGAATGTTGTTTCCAACGAGGTCCCAATTCCCTTCCCGTGTGTACATTTTCACAGCAAAGCCGCGGACGTCACGGGCAAGATCGAAGGAACCTTTGCTGCCTGCAACCGTCGAGAAGCGAACGAATGCCGGTGTCTTTTCCCCGGCACGCTGAAAAATATCGGCTCTCGTATATGCCGCCAAAGATTCGTAGGTCTCAAAGAAACCATGTGCACCGTAACCGCGAGCATGGACAACCCGCTCTGGAACGCGTTCGTGGTCGAAATGGAAAATCTTCTCTCGGAAGTGAAAGTCCTCAACGATGAGGGGCCCGCGGGCACCTACTCTCAGTGAATTCTGGTCGTCAGCGACAGGCGCGCCTTGCGACGTGGTCAGGATTTCGGCCCCGTCTTCGGCAAATTGATGAAGTTCGCCACCATTTCCTCGATGAGGCTTTTGGTCGTGAATCGAGACAAGATTGACTTGACCCTTCGTGGTTTTCTTCGCCATCGGTTGCTTTCCCTAAACTGGAGATGCGATTACTTCCCGTTGCTCAGATCCCTTCGGTGCAACGGAACCGATCTCTCAACTTCATGTGAACGTTGAAGTTCCCGATAGGCTGCGAATTCCTCACTCCGGTGGAAATTGATTTCGCCTGGCTGCCCCGGACGAACTTCATTGGGCTGAAAGCACGAAGGCAGCAACTTCTGCCTATCCTGCTCCACGCTCGGCCGTTGGTTCATTGAGATCCGATCGGGGCGGTGACCTCGGACCTTGGTCTGAGGGCCGTCAGACTGAAGTCCCGGGGAGGGAACCGTTGCTGCGCTTGGTGGTTCGTTCAGGGAGCGGACAATACCGCTTCCAATGGAGGAAAATGAATGCGTATCAAATTGATAGGAACTGCCACTGCGGTCGCTCTCGCATCCACTTTTGCCTACGCCCAATCATCGACGGTGACGGGAGCTGCCGGCGGGGCAGCAACCGGGGCGATCGTCGGTGGGCCGGTCGGTGCAGCCGTAGGAGGCATTGTCGGTGGCGTGGCAGGCAGCCTTATCGATCCGCCGCCCCAGAAAGTCGTTACATATGTGCAGCAAGTTCCGGCTCCGACGACCAGAGTCGTCGTCAAGGAAAAGGTGGTTGTTGGCCAACCGCTCCCCGAGACGGTCGTTGTAACGCCGATTCCTGATGATCCAAAGTATGCCTATGCGATCGTCAATGAGCAGCGGGTAATCGTCGAGCCATCCTCGCGGAAGGTGATCCAGGTCATCCAGTAATCGTAAGGGGATGTTGGTGTTGGTCGTATGCCGGCGGGGGACAGTTCCCCGCCGGTTCTATCCGCGGCTTAGGGGAATCGTGTGACAAAGCTCATAACAGACATCAAGCTTGCCCAATTTGAGCTTCCCTATCTCGATAGGGTCGACAGACGCAATCTTGTCGGCCGTATCGTTGATGAACTGCGGTTCTACCGGTCAAGAAAACTCGGCGAGTTGGCGTTAGATCGATATTTACGACTGGACGCGCTGATTAAATGCGTTTCGCTGATGATAGCTGACATAGCAGATATGGATGACGCTGAATTTCAAAGCGTTCTCAACGAATTCGCGAAGCTGGTGGCTCTCCTCGAGAACCTTGCATCCGCTGGCAAGAGCGCAGCAACGCTGCATTGATTGCGGGTACTGTGTCGTGGACTCATAAATGCTCAGCCATGGCCGCGTGGCCGCGAGCGTGGCGAAGCGAGGCCGCGTCGTGTGCACCGACAATGCTTTATCCGGTCCAAACCGCTCAACCGGGTTTTTTGTCGGTAAGGGTGTGGGCTAAAGCACATAGGATTGCGCTGGTTCCGACAGGCACCGATCGCATGGATCTTGGTGGTCACCCTGCAGCCAATAGCGCATTCGAACGGTCCCCGTTCGCAGCTTGCTCCACGCCTGCGGGTCCCGGTCAATTTCTGGTTCGCTTCTGCGACCCAGACTTCGTTCGCGCGCGGTGGCTCGATCGCCGCAAAAAGCCCATTTCTACCGGCCAGCGACGTGCTAAGCTTGTCGAATGACAGCGCCCAACCATTACAGTTTTCGCAAAGCGACATTGGATGATCTTCCGTTGCTCAGAGCATGGCAAGCGAACCCGCATGTCCGCGAATGGTGGGACTCAGATGAGCCGTACGATGCAACAGACTTGGCTGATCCTCGGGTAGCGCGTTGGATTGTTTCAATCGCCGAACGCCCCTTTGCGTTTATGCAGGACTATATCGTCCACGGCTGGGAAGATCACCATTTTGCGAAGCTTCCTAGGGGATCGCGGGGAATCGATCAATACATAGGAAACCCCGAAATGATCGGTGTTGGGCACGGATCAGCGTTTATCGGGGCGAGAATGATGGCTCTCTTCGATGCGGGCGTACCCGTTATCGCAACCGATCCTCACCCTGCCAATGAACGGGCGATTGCCGCTTACAAGAAACTGGGTTTCGAACCGTCCGGATCACCTCGAGAGACGCGGTGGGGCTTGATTTTGCCGATGCTTGCGAGGCAGTAAGCGGCACGCCATCATTTGCAGCTTCGTCCGCATCCGAGACATGGTCGGACGCGCAGTACCTATACCCTCGGGGGCTGACACCGAGCGTATAGGTTTATAAGCACGCAGCCTAACCTCCTTTGTGATTTTCGATCCGGGAATCGCGAAACTACTGTTGCGTATTGGAGTTTCGCAGCGGTCGCATTCGTTCGACGGACATGTCTCACCAACCGACTTCGGCATTCTCTATTGCGGTTGGATCGCCGGATCTTTCCAAGGGTTTTGCGGCAGGCGACAGTCGATCGTCGGCCAGCTTTCAAGCTCAGAGCGCGTGCTGACTGCCGGAAATCCTCCTGCTAATCGGAACACTCGGTCGCCTGCTTCGTTTTAATTCCAGTCCGAACCAAGGAGGAATACATGGATTGGAACCGCGTTGAAGGGAACTGGAAGCAAATCAGAGGTAAGGTCAAGGAACAGTGGGGAAAACTCACTGATGACGATCTTGACCAAATCGATGGGCAACGCGACCAGTTGGAAGGAAAAATTCAGGAACGCTATGGGCTAGCACGGGACCGGGCTCGTCAGGATATCGACGACTGGTACGGTAGCCAGACCTGGTAGACGAACTGGAGGGCCCGGAGCGATCCGGGCTCCTTTTTGCGCTCTCCACTCATTGGTAGATGCGACCTTGGATTTGCGTTCCCGCTGCCACGATGCGACCATGAGCCAAAACTATCTCCGCTATGTCCGCCCTTAAACACCGGACGACATAGGCTGGTACCGCTCCGCGGTGACCATGAATGTGTTGACCTTCATAAAAGTTCAAGTGGATAGACGATCCCGGCGTAGTGGGTTGGTTCGCCTTGCCGATTCCGGAAGCACCTGCCCATCGCAATCACCCACCGCGTTTCGTTGAAAGCATCACGAACGCGATATTCTGCATGATAGGGCAGCCCGCTTCTGACGGCTTGCGAAATTAAAGCTGCCACACGCGCGCGATCGTCGGTATGGATCCGCTCGATATACGAGGCGATCGGCAATCCACAGATCGTCTCGGCCGGATCGAGGCCAAACAAAGATGCTATGGCCGTATCGCCGTCGACGGTATCTCCTGCAAGAGACCAGGTAAAAATTCCCGGCTCAGCCGCGTCCTCTTCGAGATTGCTTGCGATCCTCATCGCACCTCCGCTTCAAGGTTGGGCCCCCAACTGCCAGCAATGCCGGAAGTTCCAGAAGTTCACAATCAGCTCTGTGTTGGGAAGCAGCGAAACGGCCGGTCAGCTTGAGAGCGAAATCTCGCTTTGGTAGCGAATGGCCATCTATGATCACACGACGTTGTCCCGTGGTGCCGCACGCGAGCCGCCACAAGGCAAGGGGGCGGCGAATCGGAGATCACGCGATGCCGCTCACGTTTGACTTTTTCATGACAAATCAAACGCGCCAGCGCGGATTTCTATTGGCGTTATAAAGCAGTTCGCCTGCAGATGCAAAATGACCAAAGAGCTGGCGCATCCGCCGTTCGTCGGCTTCACCTATCTGGTGCTGGCGGCAAGAATCGCGCACCGACCAAATCCTCAAGGATTTCTTGGTATCGAGATCACCCTCTCTGATGTGCGTCGACATTACTCTCCTCCGTTTGGAGGGGTGCTTTAGTGCAGGCTAAAATAAATGTCATTTAACTTTGACATTCCTGATTTGCCTGTTTCAGGACGTGACGTCTAATTTTTCCGGTCGAACATCAGCTCACTACTTCCGCTTTATCGCGTCTTCTCGGATCGCCAATGGGACAAAAGAGGCTCGCGCGTTCCCGTAACCGGATCAAGGGTAGGCAAAGATAACTTTCTGATCACGTCCATTTCCATGCCGGTGGCCGCCGAAGTCTTGATATCGGCGCTCTGGCCCGGCGGGTAAGCACCGACAACCAGAAACGATTGGCTCGCGGCAACAAGGCAATGCCCAGTGCCGGCAGGTAAAATCAGGCAATCCCCAGCCGTGACCGCAAAATCGATACCATGAGGGCCCCCGATCATGATGGAGCCGTGGCCGTCAGCTACACCTAACACTTCGTGCGCGTGGACGTGATAGTGTTGATAGCCAAAAATCCCGTCACGCCAGAGCCCCGTCCAACCGTGTTCTTGAAAGAGACTCTCAAATCGTTTTGCCGATGCCTCTTCGCTGATGACGGCAGATTTATAGAACAGCACTGGCAAAGCCCGGTTGTTCGGGATCCAATCGCTTGGCGAAAGAAGACGGGCTGTTACCTCCATCGATGCTCCCTTTCTCCAATTCCGGCGACCGTAACCGGCGAGCAAACGAGATGACGCCACGAAAATGCAGCTATTGCCGCATCGTTCCATCAGTATTCAACGCTTGGCGCGAGACAACCTGCGGAATTCGGACTGAGGTGAACCGTGGCTATGTCGCCGCGACGGACTCGCCACCTCTCGATCAGCTTGGAAAAAATTCATCCGGACCATCAAGCTTCGCAAGTTCGATCCTTTGCGAGGCCATCGTGATTGCGCGACGGAACCTTGCAACCGTCGGTGAGTTGATCTCGCAAACGGAGATTCATCGTGACAAGATTCTACTTCCGAACCGGCCCGACAGACACTCCCTGGCAAGACGAAGATGGCTATGAGTTCCCCGACTTGCCAGCGGCGCTCGATGAAGCAAAGCGCCTCGTTGCCGAGATGGCCATCGACGGGATTCCCACTGCTACACGGGAGCCGCTTGAAGTTGAGATCTACAATCCGGACCGAGTTAAGATCGTAACAGTCTCATTGCATCTATGCATTGAGTACGCCGGTGGGGATTCTCAGAGATAGGGGGAGCAGTGACCAAACGAGTCGAGCGAGGATACCCGCCACTTGGCGTTCCGTTCACCCAGGTTTGCCGTCGTAATTGCTGGGTACTATTTTCCGCTCCTAGCGGTTACGCCGTACAACTCCTCAATGATCTTCAGACCTTCCTTGTATTTTGACTGATCCAAACCAACGTTCCGCGCTTGCTTCAGATTGTCTTTAAGGTCGGCCACCTTTACCGGACGGGCAAGTTCGTCACTAACTGCCCGGACGACAAACTCATCCTCGCTTTCATTTTCTCTTCGGGTCAGGGCGTTGATGGCGGCCACTACGGAAGGATTGAATCCTTCATCACTCAGGCGCTCAAAAGTCCAGCCGCGGCCCTTTTCGACGACGTCGTGCAGGTAGGCGACGATCCGCTGGTCGTCCCCCTCGACGGCGCTAGCGACGCGCTTGCAGTGCGAAAAATATGGGTTTCCTTTCTTGTCGGTCTGCCCTGCATGAGCCGAGAACGCGATTTTTATCGCTCGTAAAACATCTAACCCATCATCGCCTTCACTCATTAAGCCCAGATGCTCTGATGCCATGACTCTTACCTCCAGTAAATCAACGCCGGGCAATGCTTAGAGTTCCTGCGCGTGCCGCCTGGTGAAGGCTCTGTTCTGAAGAAAACTTAAGGCCGACTCCCAGGATCTAATTCCTGCCGAGCGCAAACGATCAATCGAGGGTCGATCGACTTCAGTCTAAACGTGTCAATGGAACAAGCAGAGTTTCTGGTTGTTTGTTTGTTCTCAACCAGAGGAAACATCAATGAAAAAACTCATGATCCTTTCTATCGGCATGGTGATGACGGCCTCGGTCGCGCTCGCCCAGAGCGAAACGCCGACGACGTCCCAGACAACACCCGCGGTCAAAACCGAGCAAAATCCGGGAGCCCCGGTAGCAGGCAAGAACAGCTTCACCGAAGGCCAGGCAAAGGCCAGGATCGAGGAAGCTGGTTACACCGACGTCACCGGCCTCAAGCTTGACGATCAAGGGGTGTGGCGGGCCAGCGCCACCAAGGATGGCAAACAAGCAAACGTCTCCCTGGACTTTCAGGGCAACGTCACCATGGCCAAGTAACCACGAATAACAAGGAAGCAGTCATATGAGAACGATCACTGGATTATATGATAACTACGATGACGCGCGCGCGGCCGTGTCAGCGTTGGAAGACGCGGGCGTCCCGTCCGATGACATCAGCATTGCCACCAACGAGGCGAATGGTGTTGATGTCGAAGCCCAGGGCAATCGCGCCGCAGAAGGCGCAGGAACCGGTGCCGGTCTTGGCGCACTGGCCGGCGGTGCCGGCGGTCTCCTCACCGGTCTTGGCATGCTTGCCATTCCGGGTGTGGGTCCCGTAGTCGCTGCCGGTTGGCTCGTTGCGACCGCGGCCGGAGTTGCGGCCGGCGCCGTTGCCGGCGGTGCGGTCGGGGGTATAGTCGGTGCCATGGTCAAGGAAGGCGTTCCTGAGGAAGACGCCCACCTCTACGCGGAAGGCGTCCGCCGCGGAGGATCGGTCGTCGCCGCGAGGGTGGAGGAAGCACATGTCGCCGAGGCCCAGGCTATCCTTGACCGGTGGCGTCCCGTAGATATCGGAGCACGCCGCGCGAGTTATGTTGAGCAGGGCTGGACCCGTTTCGACGAAACCGCCGATCCCTATACTGCGGAGCAGATCGCCGCTGAACGACAACGATATCGTTCTAGCCTGTAGGCGAACTGAAGCCTGTAAGCGGCCGCCCGATGCGGCCGCTTCAGTTTCCTTCAGAAGGCTTCATGGTGAGATCGGCATACAGGATGCCGGACGACTAGCCCCAGTGTAAGTCCCCGCTGTTGGACAGCCAGTTGTTTAAAATAGCGGAGATGCCAAACGCAAAGCGTGGGACGGTGCGGGGCAATTGGCAAGGTGCAACCGCAAGCGGCTGGCCTGGAAGCACTACTGATGAGGAAGGCGTCGAATAGGTCATGTCAGCGATCCGATTGTATGTCGGATCTTCACCTAACTCCGCCGCGCTCGCGAATGTTCCTGATGCGCAATTGCAATAAGCGATTTCCCGCACCCACCTGGCTCGGCCGTTTCAGCATGGCGCTCTTGCCTGAGCTGGAACGCCTTTTCGAGAAGGGCCAGATGCCAAAATCCGATTAGCATCAGCAGTGACTGCCGCTGCGATCTTCGACACATATGAGTTCATGGCGCATGGTTCCGAGCTTGTGTGTCATTGCACCCGACGTCGATTGCGGTTTGACGCAAAGACTTTTGCTTACCTCCCTGATCGGGGAACATTTGCTTCTCAGTCTAGTTATTCCTTGACTTCACAATGAGGAAAAACAGAATGCCCGCAAAATCCAAAGCGCAACAGAAGGCAGCCGGCGCCGCCCTTTCGGCAAAGCGCGGTCAAACCCCGAAAAGTAGGCTCAAGGGTGCGTCTCGGGAAATGGCCGAATCGATGAGCGAACGACAGCTGGAAGAGTTCGCCTCGACGAAGCGGAAGGGAAAGCCCGACCGCGTCTCTCATTAGCGAAAAGCCATCCTGCAGCTTTTCCAATTGATGGAAGTGGCCGGTTACATGCTGAGATCACTCTTCAAGGAGATCATAGGCGCGTCACCCGCGACCGACGATTCGTGCCCCAGTCTTTTGGGGTTTCGCAACCTATCATGGGTCCTCGTGCTCTTCGAAGGTGCGGCCGATGATCGCCCCGAGATGCAGGAGCAACTCCTGGCCAATCAGCAAGGCGCACTCGAAAAGCAAGCGGTCACTATCCTTCGCGTTGCTGGCGGAGGCGTTTTTGACAGTCTCGACATCGCCGCGGACATCGGCGCGGATGATGTGCGCAATGATCGTGAAGGACCTTCCCCCGACGAATTCGAAGCTATTCTCGTCGATCCGAATGGCATCACAAAGTTTCGCTCGAACCAGCCCGTGAGCGTGCCGTACCTCGCCGGCTTAGTCGACAGGCTTTTCAAAGAAATCCAATAGTGCATGGACAACAACGGGGAAGGCTTGATTCCAAGGCTTTTTGACCAAATTCTGCATTCCCACGCTTCCCCGCCGCCAGAAACAAACCAGAAATTGGTTGGCTGACGCTCAGAAGACAGTTCCAGGTTCAATATCATTCTCTCGGGTGTCGCGTCCTCGGGTCATGCCGCTATGCGAAGGCACTTCGTCTTGTTGAGAGCGACTTGACGCAAAAGAGTGCTACGACAACGAGCGGAATGCAGATCAGGTATGAGGTTCGAATACCTGCGTTCTCAGCGACAAAGCCGAGCAATGGTGGTGCAAGGAAAAAGACGATGAAGGACATCTGACCTAGAGCTGCAACATTCATATGCGCAGGCCGGTCGGTCCGCTGAGCGGCAGCCGAAACGGCAAGCGGATAGACGGCGCTGCAGCCGCTACCCATTAATGCAAAGCCGAGCAGGGCGCCTTGGGGATGGGGAGCAAGCCAAACCGCCGTGAGCCCAGCTGTTGAGATCAGGAGCAAAGTAACCGCGACCGCCCGAGAGCCGTATTGATCGACAAAGCGATCCGCAAATAGTCGTGTAAGCGCCATGAACAGTGTGAACAATGTCAATCCGAGGCCACCTACAAATGGCTCAACCCGGAAAACATCGCGCATATAAATCGCTGACCAATCTATGCCTGCACCCTCCACCAGAAAAGCAGCAATGCCAATGATGCAGAGCGGAAGGAGACCGAGCGTCGGCAATGCGACATGGCCTGCGTCCACATGCTCGCTTGAGGTCCGCGCCGGTGCGCTACGCATTCCACTGATCGCGATAGTGCCCACCAACACCACGGCAATGAATGTTAGGGCCAGGTGGAGTTGCATCGAGACGTCGGCCTGCCGCACCGGCGATGAAATGAGCGCGGTGACAAAAAATCCGAGACTCCAAAAACCATGGGCTCGGTTCATAACTCCACGACCGAGCTGCGCTTCGATACGATCAATTTCGACGTTGAGATTTATTTCAAGGGCTCCTGCGAGCAATCCTTCGAAAAACAAAACCCCAAAAACGACTTCGGCGCTAGTCATCCACGGGACAGAGGCAATCAGCGCGGACGTCCCAAGCACGGTTATGAACGCTGTAGTACGGGCCCCCAGTCGAGTAACCAGGGGCGAAAAGAATGTTAGGGATATCAGTGCACCGATGGCAGCACCGATAAGCGTAAGCCCCAGTTCCGACTTGTTGACCTGGAGAGCATCCTGGAGATCGGGAAGGCGGGAGAGCAAGGCACCGGTTGATGCCGAAAAGAGGAAGAAGCAGGTATAAATTCGCACCTGCGGTTCAATACGCATTTCATGGCTCCCGGTCTTTAGGTTTCGGCGGATACTCGCAAACGCCTCAATGACTTCCGTCCCAACCGTGATCCAAACGGGCCATCGCATCCAGCGAATCCGGGCCCTAAGGCGCAAAGATTAACAGTCAGAGGAAACGGCCACTCCAGCGGTCTTGGTCGGGTCGGCCTGGCTGCAGCGACGATACCCGTTATACGCGAATTGCTTCTCACTGACAAGACGTGTGGGGATACGTTGATGTCTGTTCTCCGTCCGCGAAGTTGCGATCAATGAAAGAAAACACTATGAGTGTCGACCATTCATTTAGTTATCGCGCGCCTTCGACAGGAGAACCTACAGCTCCTGAGTCTGTTTCCACGCTTTGGCGAATATTGAGTAAACAACACCAGGGTCGGTGACTGCGCGCTGGGCTCGTGCCCAGGCGATGGTGATGCACCTCTAGCAGCTGGCGTCCACCAAGAATACCACGAATATTGTGCATTGCAGCACGGATTGAATGGCGCTAAGTTTCTTCGTCAGTTAGGAGCGCCCATGGACGAAGCCAGCATCGCTCAATTGCTCTTCGCTCTCCGCGTTGCGAGGGAAATTGCCACGCTGGAAGGTCCTGTATTCGACATTGTCGTCTATCGAGTCGAGCAAGCAATCGAGGAGATAAGAGATGAAGCCCTAAGGCAAGGTATTGTCGTCGAAATCGAACATGCGTCGACCCGAATGCAGTAGAGAGAGGGGAGGTTGCCGCCGATCAGCATTGGTTGAAGGATCGCGATTACGAAGGCAAGACTGGGCAGTTGAACCGCTTGTTTCTCACTCATACGCCATCGCTTCGGACACGACTGAGCGCGCATGCTGCAATGCCGCATAAGCCAAAGGGATGAAAGAGTCACGGTTCCCGACTAGCCAACATCCCGGTATTGTGCCGTCATGGAGATGAGACCGATATTTGCGCGACTGCGACCAGACCTGAATGCATCCGGTGTCGCTGACAAGCTTCACGAGCTCGGTTTGGATGTCGCTCGGCTCAATTCCGAAACGCGCCGAGCACTTAACGCGGAGCACACCAGAATGTGTGCCGAAGGGTATTACAATTCTGGTTATGTCGCCATTCGCCTATTTGTTTGGTACGTGACGGATAGTGGCCGGTTTGATGCAGCATGCCTCACCCAACCGGGCACAATCAGCAGGTCGATCTCCACAATCCGGCAATGGGCATCCGCGGACCCGACCCAGGCTGCCGCGATCGAAATCGAGATCACAGCTTTGAAGATCTTTCTCCTTCAGATCTTTGATCGCGTCAGTGCACCGCGACACACCAGACGGGCTGCTCAAGACCGCTTGCTGGGTGCCTAGGAGGAGAATGGTAACCCTCTACATCTGGTCGATGGTGATCAATTAAATCGTCGATCGTGAAGAACTCGCTTTCAGGCAGGTTGTTGCGGCATCGGTCGGCTCTGGAACGTGAGGAGGAGTGCGGCGAACAGACACAAAAGTTGCCTGAACCATCGCAGCAGGAGGGAGAAGTTGTATCCGGCGGCGGCCAGAACGGCATTGACGGCATCCCCCTGTTCGCCAGCGAGATAATTCCGGTCCATTCTGTGTTCGCTCTTGAGGTGTCCAATGACGGGTTCGACCGCCGATCGTCGTCGCATCTGGCGCTTGATGGCGGGTGTGAGACGGCGCTTCTGGCCACTGGTGAAGACTCTCAGCTTGTGACTTTCGGGAGCATTATGGCCGCGGTATCCAGCATCGGCCAGAATGCGGGAGAGCTCGTTGCCAATCATCTTTTCCATATCCGGAATGACGGTCGCGAGCGTGTGGCCGTCGTACGGATTGCCGGGCAGCGCCGCTGCGTGCAGGGCGAACTGCCCGCCCTTTGAACGGTTCAGTGTTGTGGCCACGGACACCTTCACTCCGAACTCATAGGGCTTGTGCGCCTTGCCTTTACCAA
>NZ_JACUZZ010000031.1:0-73943 GCF_014851595.1 Rhizobium sp. RHZ01 | reverse complement strand
GATCTTCGCGATCCTGACGTCACTACTGCGATGAGGCGGAAAGGGCGCCCGTGTCAGTCGCCGCCGGAAAGTCAAATTCCAATGTTTACAGACACTTGAAGAGGGGGTGCATAATGAACACAACGTGGCCAACGAAAGGAAATGGTGTTTCCTCGGATTGTGAACGATGGCCTCAGGAGGCGATGCGCCAGGAGCTTTCGATCGCCATCTCCGTGAAATCCTCGAAGGACAGCGGGCGGGAGAAGGCATAGCCCTGCAGGAGGTCACAGCCGAGTTCGTCAAGGAGGGTGGCATGCGCTGCCGTTTCGACGCCCTCGGCCACCGTTTCGACGCCGAGCGAGCGGGCGATGTCGATGATCGAGCTGACCAGCGCGCGCTCCTGCGGCGAATTCATGATCGGCTGAACCAGCTGCCGGTCGATCTTCAGCCGCTTCGGCTTCAGCTTGAGGAGGCTGACAATCGACGTGTGACCCGTTCCGAAATCGTCGATTTCGATGTCGACCCCGAGCGTCTTGATCCGCTCGAGGTTATGCGCGGCTACATCCTCGCTTTCGTCGAGGAAGATCGACTCGACCAGTTCAAAGGAGAGTTCGCCGGGGCGGATCTGCAGGCCACTCAGCGATTCTGCGAGCATTTCGTCATGCAGCCGTCGCGCTGAAACGTTGACCGAAATCTTCGGAATGGTCACACCCCGTGCCGCCCAACGCATCTTGTCCTTCAGCGCGGTGTCAAGCACGATGCGGTCGAGCGTCTGGACGACGTTGATCTCGTCGGCGACCTTCAGGAACTTGTCCGGCGTCAACAATCCGCGGGAAGGATGCTGCCAGCGAACCAGGGCTTCGACGCCGGTGAGTTGCATCGTGCGCGCCGAGAACTGCGGCTGATACCAGGCGATAAACTCGCCGTTCTCGATGCCGGCAAGGATCTCGTCGGCCAGGCGCTTGTTGTTGATGATGTCGGCCTGGAGATTGTGATTGAAGAACTCGTAGCGGTTCCGGCCCTGGCTCTTGGCGCGGTAAAGGGCGATGTCGGCATTGATCAGCACCTTGCGTGCATCGACGTGCACGCCATTGGCGAGCGCGATGCCGATGGAGACGCCGCAGCGGCAGGCAAAGCCCTCGAAGTCGATCGGCTGGCGCATCTGCTCGATGATCCGGCCTGCAAGGGCAGACATATCCGTATCGCTGGCGTTGTGCGCCAGGATCACGAACTCATCGCCGCCGATGCGCGCCACGAGGTCGTCTTGGCGCAGGTTCCTCGACAGTACCCGCGATGCATGGATCAGCATTGCGTCGCCTGCGGCATGGCCAAGCGTGTCGTTGATCTCCTTGAACCTGTCGAGGTCGATGTGGAGGATGGCGAATTTCTGCCGCTCGCTCCGCCCGTCGAGGGTCAGCCTTTCAAGCGCGATATCAAGCTTGCGGCGGTTGGCAAGCGCCGTCAGCGGGTCGTGCAGTGAATTGTGCTCGATGCGGTTCTTGGCGATCTCGAGTTCGATGTTCTTGGCGATCGCCTCGTCCTTGGCGGCCTTGAGCTGGACCGTCATCAGCGCATCCTCGGTGATGTCGAAGGCAACGCCGATAATCTTCAGTTTGCCGCCTGAGGTCTTATGCACCTTGCCAGTGGAGCGGACGTAACGCATCGCGCCGTCCTCGACGGGAACCCGACAGATCAGGGTATGAGTGTCACCAAGGTGCTTGAAATGACGCGCGCTTTCGCGAGCCAGTGCCTGGTCCTCCGGCAGAATGCAGGAAAGCCAGACCGGTTCGGTCATGAAGCCGACCCTTGGCTTCAGGCCATAGAGCTCGTGCATCCGGTCGTCCCAGATCGAGCCTTCATCACCGAGCGTCGCCTCCCATATCCCGCACTGATAGGTGTCGAGGGCCAGGTCCAGCTTACCTGAGAGTTCGGCGAGTTCAGCCTCGCGCCGCGACAGTTCGTCCAGCGCCATCTCCAGTTCGGCATTCTTGACGTCGCTGACATCCTTTGCCTTACGCAGGGTTTCGGCCGCTTCCGCGTCGGTGGTGACGTCCCAGACGATCCCGACCGTTTTGTCATCGCCGGCCGCGTCCGTGTAGAAGGAGCCGATCGACCGCAGGTGTCGGACGCTGCCGTCCTCGGCGATGACGCGGTATTGTGTCTCGTAGGCTGAACCGGCGACGTGGTAGTTGAAGAAATGGACCTCCGCAAGGTGCCGGTCTTCGGCAACGATCGCGGCAAGCCAGTCTTCCAGCGAGTGACTGCCATCTTCTGCCGGCTTCCCGTGGAGCGCTGCGGCCCGGGCATCCCAGAAGAGCGTTTCGCCGTGGTCATGCAGCTCCCATATGCCGATGTTCGACGACTCCAATGCCAGATTGAGGCGCTGCGACAGCTTGAGCAGCGTAGCTTCGCGCACCTTGAGTTGGACGATGTTGCGGTTTCGCTCGCCGAGCAGCAAGGTCGCGAAGAAGACTGGGACGATGGTGATGCAGCCTGCGGCAGCGATAATCAGCCGAAGCGTCGACTGGTTTTCCGGAATCGCGTTCCAACCGGTCTTCGGAGCCGCGGCAATTTCCCAGCGCCCGCCGGCAAAGGCGATCTTTCGCGTCATCGGCCGCTTGTCACGCAAATCCGGTGAGCCGAAAAAGGGTAGGGCCGAGTCCGCAAGAGCGAGGTCGCGAACCGCAATCGAGAGATGGTCGAGGTGCGGATATTTCTCCTGATTCTCACTGTTGTGCGCGGGCTTCAATCCGGTGTTCTGATAGAACATGTTCGCGTCGATCATAACCTCGACTGCGCCCCAGATACGGCGTTGCCCATTTTCCTTCACGAAGACGGGAAAGAAGATTCCGAAAGCTTCCTTGCCGTCGCTGGCGGCGATCGGTCCATAGAAACGCGCCTGCTCGGCGCTGGCGCGCGTCACCGCTTGACGGGCGAGGAGGACCTCGCGGACATCCTTGCCGATGCGACCTTTACCCGCTTGCGAGGGAAAGACATTGCCGACGATAAAGTTCGGCGCGATGGCGATATCCAGGAAGTGGGGATTCTGGATGAGCAGCCAGTTGATCTGCCGCTCCATCTCCTCGGCATTTACGCTGGAATTGACCGCAACCATGTTGGCCAAGTCGCGTACGACGGTAATGTCCATGTTGGTCTGCGCGCTGATGCGCGCACGAATCAGACTCACCTCGTTTTCCGTCCGGATCGTCAGTTCGCGCAGATGAGCGGCAGTATTGGCGCGGTCGAGCCCAAAGCCGACGATGACGACGACAATAGCAACGAGGCCGGAGACTAGGAGGGCAAGGCGTGTATTCCTGAAGACGCGCCGCAACGTGTTGCTGTCTTTGTGGCGGAATAGCAAAACCCAGTCTCCCATGTTCGAGGGAGACTTTAGATAGGGGCGGTTAATTTACGATTTCCCGGAAATCCTCTTTGCCAGAAAGGCGGACATACGGGGAAAATAATTAACGAATGCATGCGGTTATTGTTAAAGTACTATTCATTAATTGGACGCGGAAGATCATTCTTCCGGGCAAATTTCGCCATATTCGGGGGGTTATCTGTGCGCAGTTGGGTTATCGAGTCGCGTTTTCGAGGGAAGTCCGCCATGCGCTTCGTAGTAGCTACGCTTTTGGCCACAGCGAGTTTCTTGTCGCCGATCGGCGGATTTGCTGAAAGCGCGGACGTCGAGGCGACGATCAAGAAGGTCGATATGACCAATCTCAGCCTCACTCTGGATGACGGAAAAACCTACCAAGCGCCGGAAGAGTTCAATTTCGAGGGGCTGAAGGCGGGCGTCAAGGTTATCGTCTTCTATACCGAGGTCGACGGCAAGCGCGTCATCAACGATCTCGATGTCGTTCAGTAATCGAACTAGATCCAGCCGATCGACCCGTTGTCCCGATCAATCTTAAGGATCCGGTCCTGCGGAATCTCGCCCTCTGCCGCTTCGTCCTTCGGTAAGGCCGCAATGGTCCTGAAAAGACTGCGTATGACGCCGCCATGAGTCACGCAAACCGTAGGCTTGTCGACGGAATTCAGCCAGGACGCCACGCGCCAGGACATGATTTCGTAGCTCTCCGCGTCGTCTCCTGGCGGAATGAAATCCCATTTGTTGAGATTACGCTCGGTGATGCGGTCCCGGGCCGTTGCCTTCAATTCCTTGATCGTGAAACCTTCCCAAGCGCCGAAGGAAACCTCCACTAGGCGCTCGTCGGTTCGATAATCTTTCGACGGAAGACCCATCGCCTCGCGCATGATCTCCATCGTGGCGCGGGTTCGCGCGAGCGGGCTCGCGACGAAGTCAAAGGGGATTGCCTCGACTTTCAGGATTTCTGCGAGGTCGATACCATTCTGCCACGCCTGCGCTCTGCCGATGGCATTGAGCGGGATGTCCTTCTGCCCTTGCAGGCGGCGTTCGGCGTTCCAGTCTGTCTGGCCGTGTCTGACGACGTAGATAAGCAATGATCGGCTCCGTTTACGGCACGCAACCCCTCAATCGCTGTCGCGAAGAAGGGGTCGCGAGCACGACGCAGCAAAGGAGTGCGATCAGTCCTTTATGACGGAAATGTCCGGTGCGTCTACCGCCTTCATGCCGACGACGTGATAGCCGCTGTCGGCATGGTGGACTTCGCCGGTGACCGAGCGAGAAAGATCCGAAAGCAGATATAGGCCGACATCGCCGACCTCTTCGATCGTCACCGTCCGACGCAGCGGCGCATTGTATTCGTTCCACTTCAGAATGTAGCGGAAGTCGCCGATGCCGGAAGCTGCAAGCGTCTTGATCGGGCCGGCGGAGACGGCGTTGACGCGAATGTTCTTCGGTCCGAGGTCGACCGCCAGGTACTTCACGCTGGCTTCCAGCGCCGCCTTGGCAACGCCCATGACGTTGTAGTTCGGCATGACCTTCTCGGCGCCGTAATAGGTCAGAGTCAGCATGGAGCCGCCATCCGTCATCAGCCTCTCGGCGCGACGCGCCACCGAGGTGAAGGAATAGACGGAGATCTGCATGGTCTTGGCGAAGTTGTCGGCCGAGGTATCGACATAGCGGCCGGTCAACTCGTCCTTGTCCGAAAAGCCGATCGCGTGAACGATGAAGTCGATCTTGCCCCACAGCTTTTCGACGTGGTCGAAGACGGCATCGATGGTCGACTCGTCGCTGACATCGCAATGTCCGGCAAGAACGCCGTTTACCTCTGCAACCAGCGGCTCGACGCGCTTCTTCAGTGCATCACCCTGGTAGGTAAATGCGATTTCGCCGCCCTGTGCATGAATAGCCTTGGCAATACCCCACGCAATCGAACGATTGTTGGCAACGCCCATGATGACGCCGCGCTTGCCTGACATGAGGCCTGTTGCCTGAGCCATATTTTGCCCCCTAAGAAATTCTGATAGGTCCTGCCTATGGCATAGGCTGCTAATCGGTTCAAGATTAGTAGCAATCATCAACTGTTAGGGATCGTAACAAAGGGTGCGCTTGTCACCTAAATTTCACAGAAACAGCCCGTTCTTCATGCTTCGCATCAGATCGGTGACTTTGTCGTCAGGTTTTTCCCACAACATAATGCGCAGTTCGACGACGAGATCTCCCTTTCCGCCATCTGCGTTCGCAAGTCCCTGACCGGAAATTCGGATCGTCTTGTCGGAGCCAGACCAGGCGGGAACCGTGACGTTGATCGGCCCGCGAGGGCCCTCGATGCGCGCATCGGTTCCGAGCACGGCATTTTCGATCGTCACCGGCAGCACGGTGTGCAGGTCGAAGCCACTGACGGTAAACCGCTCATCGGGCGCAATGTGGATATTGATGACCGCATCGCCCCGCTGCATGCCGGTCAGCTTGTGGCCTTGGCCCTTGAGACGTACCTGGTGGCCTTCCGTCGTACCGGCGGCCAGCGCAAATCCGGCCTCCCGGCCTTCGCCGAGATCGACCGTCAGCCAGCTGCCCTTGATGAGATCGTCGATGCTCACGGTCTTCGTTGCGAACTGGTCGGGCACCTTTTCAGGTGCCTGCTGCGTCCCGCTGCCGGTGAAGCGACGCACCAGGGAAGTCAGCAAGCTGAGTGGCTGCATGATCGCAGAGGCCTGAGCGGCCGCGTCCTCGGCAGCCTGCTGCTCAGCCTCGGCCTTGCCGGCCTCCGGCTGTTTGTCTGCGATCGCGGCCTCCGGTTCCGGCCGCCTCGCGGCGCCAGCGCTAAAACCCTGGTCGCGACCACCACCGGCTGCGGCGCGTGCCTGCGTGCCGAAGATACGTTCGATCATTTCTTCTGCCGGTTCGGCAGCACCCGTCTTCTGCTGGTTGGCGGCATCGGCCGCGGCCTTCTGGGCGGCGGCGCGCGCGAGTTCTTCCATCACGCGCTCGGCATTGGCTTGCGCTGCCTTGGCACGCATGGCAGCTTCGCGAGCCGCCTGGCGCTGTTGCATGATCGTGTTCTCATTGGCTTTGGCTTCCGCCATGCGCGCGGCATTGTCGAAGAGGCTCCGCTTCTTCGGATCCTTCAACGTCTCATAGGCGCGGCCAATCTCGGCAAAGCGGGCGCTCGCCGTCGGATCACCCTGATTGTGGTCCGGGTGAACCGCCTTGGCCATGTGGCGCCAGGCTGCCTTGATCTCGTCCTGCCCCGCGTCCCGCTTGACGCCCAAAATCTTATAAGGATCGCGCATGTCCCCAAACCGCCGGTGTTCCGATGCGGTGTGCCTGTCCCTTGCCCTAGCACCCCGAAGCCTCTGACTTGGCGCTCGGCCTCATCCCCAGGGAAGCAGCCGTGCGCACGTCAGGCGGATTGTGAGTAGAAGTTGCTAATCAGTTCTTAGCCCGCGTGGCGGACAACTCGCTTTTGCGCCGAATGGTTAGCCTTTTGCTAAACATCATGAGAGGACGGAACCGCGCGCGTTAAGCACGCAACGCGCGGCACTCAGCTTTCCGGCTGGAAACTCATCAGTTGCCAGTTGCCGCCGCCGACCAGGCAGGTCTTGCCGTAAAATTTCGCGATGCCGACATAGGAGTGCCGCGTCGTGCGGAACTGGCGGCAAACCTGGCCGGAATCCGTGTTCTCGACGATCGTGTCGATGACGCCGGCGCTGCCGGTCGAGGCATTCGCCCAGGGGAGGGGGCGTCCCTCCAACCTTTGGATATCGGCCGAGGTCACGGCGTTGCCGACGGTCATTTCGTCGGAAATCGAGTCGCTCGTCGGCGCTGGCTGTGGCACGGTGCCAGTCGCAACCGACCGATCGACCTTCGAGCTGCTGAAGAGGTCCAATCCGCTGGAGACGCAGGCGGAGAGGGAGAGCACCGCCGTACCGACAACGCAGAGGTCCGCGCTGCGACGCAGCAGACCCTTTGTATGGCGATCTGACTTTGCTATGACTTCCACCCTGCGTCCTGTCCAGTAGCTAAAAGCTGGGCAAACTTCGAATAAACCCGGGGCATTTGAGCTAATATGTCGGCAAATGAGTTAACAAGCGGTGACTTCACCGAGCGAAACGAACCCTTCGATCTTTTCTCGGAGTGGCTGAAAGAGGCAGAAGCTTCCGAGATCAATGACCCGAATGCGGTAGCGCTTGCGACGGTCGACGAGGACGGCCTTCCCAACGTCCGCATGGTACTCCTTAAGGGATTCGATCACGACGGCTTTGTCTTCTACACGAATTTCGAGAGCCAGAAAGGCCAGGAAATTCTCGGACAGAAGAAGGCGGCCATGTGTTTCCACTGGAAAACGCTGCGCCGCCAGGTTCGGTTGCGCGGGCCTGTCGAAGCTGTGACGGACGAAGAAGCAGACGCTTACTTCAAGACGCGCGCCCGCGGCAGCCGGATTGGCGCCTGGGCGTCGAAGCAGTCGCGGCCGCTGGAGAGCCGGTTCGCGCTTGAGAAAGCTGTTGCCGAATACACCGCCCGCTACGCGATCGGCGAGATCCCGCGTCCTGCGCATTGGTCGGGCTTTCGGATCCGGCCGGTGTCGATCGAGTTCTGGAAGGACCAGAAGTTCCGCCTGCATGATCGTATCGAGTTTCGCCGGGCTTCGCCGGAAGGCGATTGGACGAAGGTTCGCATGTATCCGTGAAGCGTTCAGCTCCTGTTTGGCGCAAACCGAAACGGAATACCGGAGGCAAGGCCGGACACGTACCGCACCTTTTGATAGAGACCGTTGATCGAAAGCCTCGGCAGATAGGTCATGTTGTTGAGCGAGCGCTTCGTGACGACACCCGCCTGTGTCGTCACCGCGAGGTCGAAACCGACTTCGCGCGCGATCTGTGCCTGTCTCTGGGTTACGGCCTCGCGCGTGCCATAAGGGTAGGCGAAGGAGCCCGGCCGGTGTCCGGTGATCGCTGCAACGTAGTCGCGGGACACCTCCATCTCGTCGCGAACCTCCTGATCGGAGAGGCGTGAGATCGCCCGGTGGCTGATTGTATGGGCGCCGAGTGAGGCGAGGGGGCTCGCCTCAAGCAGATTGAATTCCGCCGGTGTCATGACGAGATCGTCGACGATTTCGTCCGGATCGATCTCGTGCTTTCGCGCCATCAGGTCGATGGCCGCGACGGCGGCGCGTTCGTCATGTCGATGAAGATGGCTGGCGATGCGCGCGAAAGCGCGGCCCTTTGCTTCGGTCGTCGTGATGTCAAGCATCTCGTGGCCACTACCGAAATCGAAGCCGAGCCTCTCCTCTCTCCGCAGAAGCGCTGCCAGCGTCTCCCACCAGATCGTATGCGTGCGTTCGGCGAGGCCCTTGGCGACGAATACCGTGAAAGGCGCATCGTACTTTTCGAAGATGGGCAGGGCGTAGACGAGATTGTTGCGGTAGCCGTCATCGAGCGTGAAGGCGGCAAAGGGCTGGCTGGACCCGGTTTGCGAAAGCAGCGCTGGAATCTCGTGGAGCGCCACGAAACGATAGCCGTCGCTCTTCAGGCGATCGAGAACGAGATCGAGGAATACCGGCGTGATTTCCAGGTGCGCGTTCGGCGCGAAAGCGGTTTCCTCGCGTGGACGGACATGATGGAGCGTGCAGATGGCCCCAAGTCCGCGCGCGCCGCGCATCACGCCTGCTGCGCGCAGGAGGTTGGCCGTCTCAAGACCGCCTGCAATCGCAATCTGCTTTGCAAGCCCTTTGATACTCGCCGCCATCTCAACTGCTCGCTGGTTTCTGGAGCCGCGAAACTAGCAAGCCTGCGGTTAAGTGTTGCTGAATGAAGATTTTTGAGTGTCCTCTTTACGGGATTTTCACTATGAAAGGTAAAACTTGACAAAAATGGTACCGGTTGCCGCAAAGTCGCGCCATATCGGCGACTGCTGTAGTGGAACGGGACAAATCTGAATGGCGCCGGCTATTCGTTCATTGAGGGGAAATTTCATGAAGAAGCTGTTGGCCGCGATTATGACAGCGACGCTCGTCGTTGCGGCGCCGTTGACCGCGATGGCAGGCAGCGCCTCCCTGATCCTGGATGCCCGAACCGGCAAGGTGCTCAGTGCCGAGAACGCCGATGTGCTGAATCATCCCGCGTCGCTGACGAAGATGATGACCATTTATATGGCCTTCGAGGCGATCAAGCGCGGCAAGATCAGCTGGAACACTCCGCTTGTCATGTCGAGATACGCCGCCTCGCGGCCGCCGACAAAGCTCGGCGTTCGCGCGGGCGATTCCATCACCGTTCAAGAAGCAATCCTCGGCATGATCACCAAGTCGGCCAACGATGCTGCCGCAGCCATGGCCGAGAAGCTCGGCGGTTCCGAAGCCAACTTTGCAGCCATGATGACGCAGAAGGCGCGGCAGCTCGGCATGCGCCGTACGGCCTTCTACAATGCCTCCGGCCTTCCGGATGGTCGGCAGGTCACTACGGCGCGGGACATGTCCACGCTTGCCGTGGCGCTGATGCGGAATTTCCCGAGCGAATACCGCCTGTTCTCGACGGCGAGCTTCACGTTCCGTGGGCGCACGATCCGCGGCCACAACAATCTGATGTACCGCTACCAGGGCATGGACGGCATCAAGACGGGTTATACCAACGCGTCTGGCTTCAATCTGGTCAGCGCTGTCAAGGATGGCGACCGCCGGGTCGTCGGCGTCGTGCTCGGTGGCCGCACTGCCCGCAGCCGCGACGCCAAAATGGCCGGTCTGCTCGACAAGTATCTTGGCCGCTCGGCGGGCGGCAACCTCGTCGCGAGCACCAACTCGCGCCAGACAGTCGAAGTTGCTTCGGCTGCCGCTGATGCCGATCTGCCGATCCCGGGAACTGCGCCGCGCACCAATGATCTCGCGCCGAAGGCGCTCGGCTTTCTGAGCGATACGACTGTACCGTTGGAGCGCCCGTTCGCCGCCGCCGAACCCGCCAATGCCGGCAAGATCGCCGCCAAGTCCGCAGGCGCGCCGTCGGCATCCGGCGACTGGCAGATCCAGATCTCGGCTGCATCGAGCGACGATGCCGCCCGTGCCCTTCTGGCCCAGGCGAAGGCCGAAGGTGGTGCGGCACTGAAGGCCGCATCGCCTTATACCGAGGCTGTCGGCAATGGCGCGAACAAGGTCTATCGCGCTCGCTTTATCGGCTTTCAGAGCCGCGAGGCCGCTACATCTGCCTGCGACGCGCTGAAGCAGCGTTCCTACGACTGCATGCTGTTGCCCGATCACGGCTGATCCATCTCGACTTTCCGACAGATGATGCTGAGTGATCTCGCCGAAAAGTTCGAGCGTGCGTCGCGGAACTACGCCGATGCCAACGGCATCGAGCGCGACGCCGACTGGTTTCTGCTGAAGCTTCAGGAGGAAATCGGCGAGCTTACCCAGGCTTGGAACCGTGTCAGCGGGAGAGGGCGCAAAAAGGGCAGGTCGGATGAGGAGCTACGGCTGGACCTTGCCGACGAGGCGGCCGATGTCCTCGGCCACATCCTTCTTTTCGCGCACAGGAACGATCTGGATCTCTCAGCGGCAATCAAGCGCAAATGGCTCTTCCGGCCAGAGCAGCGCTAGGCTGCAGTGATCCTGCGCCGATAGAATTTGCTGTCCACGGCCATCAGTGGGAACGATGGCGGAAGCTCACTTTTCGAAACTTCGGCGAATCCATTCTTCTCGTAGAACCGGTGGGCGGCGAGGAATTTGTCCGTGGTCCCAAGGAAGATGTCTTTGATCCCCTGAGCCTCCGCATGGTCAACCAACCCGGCAAGAAGACGGGCTGCGACTCCATGTTCGCGACCGCGCACATCGGCAGCAACAAACATCTTGCGCAGCGCCGTCTGGCTGTTGCCGATGTCCTTCAGCCCGATCGTGCCGACGATCTGGCCATTGCGCACCGCCACCCAGAACTGACCTTTTCCGGATTGATAGAAATCAGGAATGGCGGCGAGATCAGGCTGGTCGTCGGCCGTGATCGCGATGCCGAATTCCTCGCGCTGGATCGGCAGGATCACCGCGAAAACATCATCCATATCGGAGGCAACGAAAGGTCTGATTTCGATTTCGCTCATCGCCGCTGCTCGTTCTAGACTAGGCTTTCGTGCCGCCGACGGTGATCTGATCCATCCTGAGGTGCGGCTGGCCGACACCAACCGGAACCCATTGCCCAGCCTTGCCGCAATTGCCGATCCCGGTGTCGAGCTTCATGTCATTGCCGACCATTGAAACACGCTTCATGGCGTCCGGCCCGTTGCCGATCAGCATCGCGCCCTTGATCGGGGCGCCAATCTTGCCGTTGTCGATCAGGTAGGCCTCCGTGCAGCCGAACACGAACTTGCCCGATGTGATATCCACCTGGCCGCCGCCGAACGAAACCGCGTAAATGCCCTTCTTGACGGAGGAAATGATTTCCTCCGGCGTCTTGTCGCCACCCAGCATGTAGGTGTTGGTCATGCGGGGCATTGGAACGTGGGCATAGCCCTGCCGACGGCCGTTGCCCGTCGGTGTCATGCCCATCAGGCGGGCGTTCTGTCGGTCCTGCATGTACCCGACCAGCTTGCCGTTTTCGATCAGCACGTTGTAGCCGGACGGCGTGCCCTCGTCATCGATGGTGATCGAGCCGCGGCGGTTGTCGATAGTACCGTCGTCAACGACTGTGACGCCGGGCGCCGCAACCATCTGGCCGAGGAGACCGGCAAAGGCCGACGTCTTTTTCCGGTTGAAATCGCCTTCGAGACCGTGGCCTACCGCTTCGTGCAACATGACACCCGGCCAGCCGGAACCAAGCACGACGTCCATGGTGCCGGCGGGCGCCTCGATCGCCTCCAGGTTCACCAGCGCTTGCCGCAAGGCTTCGTCGGCGCCGTATTGCCAGTTGTCCTCGGCGATGAAATCGCCAAAGCCGATGCGGCCGCCGCTGCCGTAGGAACCGCTCTCCTGGCGGTCGCCTTCGCCTGCAATGACCGAGATGTTGATACGCGTCATCGGCCGGATATCGCGAACGCGGTGACCATCGGCGCGCAGAATATCGACAACCTGCCAGCTGGCGGCGATCGATGCGGTCACCTGGCGCACCTTGGCGTCCTTGCCGCGCAGATAGGCGTCGATGTCCTGTAACACCTTGACCTTCTCTTCGAAGGTCGGCGTGCCGATTGGGTTCTCGTCGGAATAGAGCTTCTTGTTGGTCCGCTGGGGAGCCGCCGCATAGCTGCCCGCATGACCGCGGGTGACGGCGCCAACCGCATCGGCGGCGCGCTTCAGGGCCGCGACGGAGAGGTCGCCCGCATGCGCATAGCCGACCGCTTCGCCGGCAACTGCGCGCAGGCCGAAGCCTTGCTCGGTGTTGAAGCTGCCGCCCTTGAGGCGTCCGTTATCGAACATCAGCGATTCCGCCTGGGAATGTTCGATGTAGAGCTCCCCATCATCAGCGCCGGAAAGCGCCTCGGCAACAAGCGAGCGCATCTTCGCTTCGTCGGCATCGAAAAGCGTCAGGAGATCCGTATTCATATCTTTATGCTCCGCTGAAGCAGGAATGCTATCAGCCGATGTAGGTTCGGTGGACGGTTCGAGCAAGCCCCGAAGGCGAGACGATCAGGGGAGGGCGTCGTACCCTTCAGCGAAACCCTTGAGGTCGACAGGAATGCCGATCCCCTCTTCCGGCGTCTGGAAGACGATGAAGGTGGCGCTCGCGCCGCTGCGGAAGGTCTTCAGCAGCTCGTCCTCGAGAACGACCTCAGCGTAGCAGCCATCGGCGAAGCAACGTACGAAATAGGCGCGGCCGATATCCTTGCCGTCGACGTTAAGGCCGAGGCCGTTCGGCAGCAGGACGCCGAGCGGGGCGAGGACGCGCAGGATTTTTGACTTGCGGTCGGCGGTCTTCAGCACCACGACGGAGAGACCGACCTCAGGCCGATCCTCGGCTATGACGTTCTGCATCAAGGCGCACTGCTCGGTCGAGGCGCCGGCCGGCTTGTCGCAGACGACCGACCATGCGCCGTGGTTCGACTTTACGGTGCCGGGTGCCTGCGGCTGCGTCTGGCCGGGCGTTGCCTGCGTGGCGGGAGCTTGGGGCGCGGGCTGTGCCGGCGCGGGCTGCTGCTGGGCGAAAGCGGGAGCAGTCGCTGCGGCCGCAATGCACGCTGTCAGCACGAACGACCGTGCGAGGGAACGGAAACCCATGAAAACCTCTGCAATTCGAATCAGTGCCGCTAAATTGGGGCGCGCCACCAAAAATGAAAAGCCCCACTCGCTGAAAAGCCGGGGACTACGGCGGAAATGGGACGTTTATCGGAGAATGTTGGCGTAGTCGCGCGCTGCACAAGCTTTATTTCGTCGGTGATAGCGAAAAGATGGAATGTTTCTTTATGCTTGGATCAAGCTGTTTGAAAGCGAAAATGCCGCACGAACAAACGCTTTGGGCGGTTGCGATCAATGACAAACTGTGGTTTGAAGCGCTGAGATGGCAAGGATTCTGTGCGCGATTTTGCACGGACCAGCGCTCGAGGGAGATATTAAGGTGATTAAGAAGGCTTCTGCAGCTCTGACCGCGCTGGTCTGTCTGCTTTTTGCTTCCGGCAGTTATGCCGACCAGCCGCAGCCGTGGCAGGCAACATTGCAGCCGGCAGCCACGCCGATCATGCGAGACATTCATTGGTTTGAGCAATATACCCTGTGGTTTATCGTTCCGATCACGCTTTTCGTGTTGGTCCTTCTTATTGTCGTCTGTCTGAAGTTCCGCTCCGGTGCCAATCCGGTGCCTTCCAAAACGAGCCACAATACGCTGATCGAAGTCGCATGGACCGTGGGACCGGTTCTCGTGCTTCTTTTCCTCGCGGTGCCTTCGTTTAACCTTTTGACCGCCCAGCTGACTTTGCCGGAAAATCCGGATGTCACCATCAAGGCGACGGCCACCCAGTGGCAGTGGAACTATGAATATGAAGGCTCGGGCGAAACCCCGGTCGCTTTCGACTCCTATCTTCTGAAGGATCAGGACCGCGCCGCTGCCGGCAAGGAAGACAAGTCGCGTTATCCGCGCCTCCTGGCCGTGGACAATGAGCTGGTCCTGCCTGTCAACAAGACCGTCCGTGTTCTCGTGACGGCTGCTCCCACCGACGTCATTCACGCTTTTGCAATGCCGTCTTTCGGCGTCAAGATCGACGCCGTACCGGGTCGCCTGAACGAAACCTGGTTCCGTGCCGAGCGGGAAGGCCTATTCTACGGCCAGTGCTCCGAACTCTGCGGCAAGGACCATGCGTTCATGCCGATCGCTATCCACGTCGTTTCCGAGGACAAGTACAAGCAGTGGCTCGCCGGTGCTGCTACTGATCTGCCTGGGGCGTACAAGACACTCATGGCCGCAACCGATGGTCCCGCAAAGACCGTCGACGTTGCCGAAAACGTCGCACAGTAAGGGAAGAGGGAACGGGACATGGCTGGACCTTCCGCACACGATCATTCGCATGATCACGGTCATGGCGCACACGCCCATGACGACCATCACGATCACTCGCACAAGCCGAGCTTCATCAATCGCTGGTTCTTTTCGACGAACCACAAGGATATCGGCACGCTTTACCTGATCTTCGCGATCATGGCCGGCATCGTCGGCGGCGCGCTCTCCGTTGCCATGCGCATGGAGCTGCAGGAGCCGGGCATCCAGATCTTCCACGGTCTGGCATCGATGGTTTACGGCTATGAAGGCGACGCCGCCATCGACGGCGCCAAGCAGATGTTCAACATGTTCACCACAGCGCACGCGCTGATCATGATCTTCTTCATGGTCATGCCGGCGATGATCGGTGGCTTCGCCAACTGGATGGTGCCGATCATGATCGGTGCGCCTGACATGGCGTTCCCGCGTTTGAACAACATCTCCTTCTGGCTGATCGTTCCGGCCTTCCTTCTGCTGGTCATGTCGATGTTCGTCGAAGGTCCGGCGGGCGCTTACGGCGCAGGCGGCGGCTGGACGATGTATCCGCCGCTGTCGAGCTCCGGCACGCCGGGTCCGGCTGTCGACCTTGCGATCTTCGCGCTCCACATTGCCGGTGCGTCCTCGATCCTCGGTGCGATTAACTTCATCACCACGATCCTGAACATGCGCGCTCCGGGCATGACGCTTCACAAGATGCCGCTCTTTGCCTGGTCGGTTCTGATCACCGCCTTCCTGCTTCTGCTGTCGCTCCCGGTTCTTGCCGGCGCCATCACCATGATGCTGACCGACCGCAATTTCGGTACGTCCTTCTTCGTGCCGGAAGGCGGTGGCGACCCTATCCTCTACCAGCACCTGTTCTGGTTCTTCGGTCACCCCGAAGTATACATCCTGATCCTGCCCGGCTTCGGCATCGTCAGCCACATCATCTCGACCTTCTCGCGCAAGCCGATCTTCGGCTACCTCGGCATGGCCTACGCCATGGTCGCGATCGGTGCCGTCGGCTTCGTCGTCTGGGCGCACCACATGTACACGGTCGGCCTGTCGCTCGACGCGCAGCGCTACTTCGTGTTCGCAACGATGGTCATCGCCGTTCCGACGGGCGTGAAGATCTTCTCCTGGATCGCGACGATGTGGGGTGGCTCGATCAGCTTCCGCACGCCGATGGTCTGGGCGATCGGCTTCATCTTCCTGTTCACCGTCGGTGGCGTGACGGGCGTCCAGCTCGCCAATGCCGGTCTCGACCGCTCCCTGCATGACACCTATTACGTTGTGGCTCACTTCCACTACGTTCTGTCGCTTGGCGCCGTCTTCGCCATCTTCGCTGCTTGGTACTACTGGTTCCCGAAGATGACCGGCTACATGTACAACGAGTTCATTGGCACGCTGCACTTCTGGGTCATGTTCATCGGCGTCAACCTGGTGTTCTTCCCGCAGCACTTCCTTGGCCTCGCGGGCATGCCGCGCCGCTACATCGACTACCCGGATGCGTTTGCCGGCTGGAACTATGTTTCCTCGATCGGTTCCTACATCTCGGCCGTCGGCGTGCTGATCTTCCTCGTCGGTGTCTTTGAAGCCTTCGCCAGGAAGCGCGTTGCCGGTGACAATCCGTGGGGTGAAGGCGCAACGACGCTCGAATGGCAGCTGTCTTCGCCGCCGCCGTATCACCAGTGGGAACAGCTCCCGCGCATCAAGTAAGATGCGAGAAATCGCGACCGCCGCGTGTTACAGTGCGGCGGTCGGCTTACAAGTTTGCAGGACAATAGAATGACAGTTATCGGCAATCGCAAAGCTCTTGCACACGACGGCGAGTTCCGCCTGTCGGAGGCGAGCGCGCGCGATTATTTTGAGCTTCTGAAGCCGCGCGTCATGTCGCTCGTGGTCTTCACGGCATTTGCCGGTCTCGTTCTGGCACCGGGGCACATCAATCCGGTTCTCGGTCTCATTGCCATCCTGTGCATCGCCATTGGCGCAGGCGCTTCAGGCGCGCTCAACATGTGGTACGACGCCGATATCGATGCGATCATGACCCGCACAGCAAAGCGTCCGATACCGGCCGGTCGTGTCGCTCCGCGCGAGGCGCTGGCATTCGGCTTGGTGCTTTCCTGTTTTTCGGTGGTTATCCTGGGGCTAGCCGTCAATTGGCTCGCAGCCTCGATCCTCGCCTTCACGATTTTCTTCTACGCCGTGATCTATACGATGTGGCTGAAGCGCTCGACGCCGCAGAACATCGTTATCGGCGGTGCCGCCGGCGCCTTTCCGCCGATGATCGGCTGGGCCTGCGTGACGGGTACCGTCACGATCGAAAGCTTCGTGCTCTTCATGATCATCTTCCTCTGGACGCCAGCCCATTTCTGGGCGCTGGCTCTGTTCAAGATGAAGGATTATGAGACCGTCGGTGTTCCGATGCTGCCCAATGTCTCGGGTGAGCGCACCACCAAGCATCAGATTGTTGCCTATGCCGTGCTGACGGCGGTGTGCGGCGTGCTGCCGACTGTCCTAGGCTTTGCGAGCCTCGGCTACGGCCTGGTTGCCGCAGTCCTCGGCGCAATCTTCATCTACTGTTCCATCGCCGTCTGGCGGATGCCGGACGGCGATGAGAAGATGATCCCGGCCAAGAAGCTCTTCGGCTACTCGATCCTGTATCTTTTCGCAATTTTCTCCGCCCTGATGTTCGACCGGCTGGCGGCCGTGCTCGTTTCGCATGCGGGAGGCATTTTCTGATGGACGTCGTCAAGCTTACGGAAGCGCAACGCAAGTCGCGCCGCAATCGCAACGTCGCTCTTGGCCTGGTTCTGGCCGGCCTTGTCGTACTCTTCTACGCGGTCACGATCGTGAAGTTCACATCGGGGCACATGTAAGATGAGCGAGATGCAGAGCACGCCGAGGAAACAGCGCAACAATGGCGCCGTCGTTTTCATGTGCCTTGCCTTCGTCGTCGGCATGGGCGCTGCGAGCTATGCGGCTGTTCCGCTCTATCGGATGTTCTGCCAGCTTACTGGTTACAACGGCACGACACAGCGCGTCGAGCAGGCCTCCAGCGTGATTCTCGACCGCAAGATGCGCGTCACCTTCGACGCCAACATTGCGCCGGGTCTCGACTGGGAGTTCAAGCCGGTCCAGCGCGAGGTCAACCCGCGCATCGGCGAAACCGTTCAGGTGAATTTCACCGCGGTGAACAAGTCGAACGAGCCACAGCGCGGCCAGGCGGTGTTCAACGTCACCCCCGGCGAAGCTGGCGTCTATTTCAACAAGGTGCAGTGCTTCTGCTTCAACGAGACTGTGTTGAGGCCGGGCGAAAAGCTTGAAATGCCGGTCGTATTTTACATTGACCCTGACATTACCAAGGCCGTGGAATCGAAAGATATCCACACTGTTACCTTGTCCTATACGTTCTACCCTAAAGAGGGTCCGAAGCCGGTGGCTTCGAATGAGGGTGGAACGGTAAAGCTTGAAAAGAAACTTTGATTGAGGTTCGTGTCCGGCGATGCCGGAGCGGAGAGGAAGAGATCCGGGGATAGCTTACATGGCTGATGCGCATCAGAAACATCACGACTACCACATCATCGATCCGAGCCCGTGGCCGCTGCTGGCTTCGATCGGCGCGTTGATCATCACCTTCGGCGGCGTTGGCTTCATGCGCTACCTCAACGGTGGCTCGCTGCATCTCTTCGGCGTCGAATGGGCGCATCCGTGGCTGTTCTTCATCGGCCTCGCGCTCATCCTCTACGTCATGTTCGGCTGGTGGTCGGACACGGTGAAGGAAGCGAATGAGGGCGCTCATACGCGCGTCGTCTCGCTGCACCTTCGCTACGGCATGATCATGTTTATCGCTTCCGAAGTGATGTTCTTCGTCGCCTGGTTCTGGGCCTACTTCGACGCCAGCCTGTTCCCGAATGAAGCGATCCAGGCCTCGCGCGTTGCCTTCACCGGTGGCCAGTGGCCGCCGAAGGGCATCGAAGTCCTCGACCCCTGGCACCTGCCGATCTACAACACCGTCATCCTGCTGCTGTCGGGCACGACCGTCACCTGGGCGCATCACGCGCTGCTGCATAACGACCGCAGGGGCCTGATCCAGGGCCTGACGCTGACCGTTCTGCTCGGTGTCCTATTCTCGAGCGTGCAGGCCTACGAATACGCGCACGCTCCGTTCGCCTTCAAGAACTCGATCTACGGCGCGACCTTCTTCATGGCGACCGGTTTCCACGGCTTCCACGTTCTGGTCGGTACGATCTTCCTGCTGGTCTGCCTGCTGCGCGCGATCCGCGGCGACTTCACGCCGAAGCAGCATTTCGGCTTCGAAGCGGCGGCCTGGTACTGGCACTTCGTTGACGTCGTCTGGCTCTTCCTGTTCTTCTGCATCTACGTCTGGGGCGGCTGGGGCGCTCCGTTGGCGGCAGGCTGAGCGGGCTGTCTGGAATTTGAATAGGGCGGGTGCCACGGCACCCGCCCTATTCGTTTTGGGGATTAGCGCATGGCGGCGATGCGCTCGAACGCGGAGGGTTCCGGAATGCCGAGGTCCAGGCGTTGCCGGATCGCCTCGGCGCATTCGAAAGGCGTCAATACAGAGGTATCGACCTCCAGGTCGTAGATGCCGGGGATATGCACCTGCTCCTGCCAGAGCTGGACCGGATGGGGGACGGCGTCGTGTTCGTCGGCGCGCACATACAGCGTATGCCGTCCGGGCGCAGGAATGTTTCGCCTTTTCATGATGACCTTGATTGGACATTTGACGCCGACGAAAAGCACCGGCAATCCCTCAAGCCGACGCGCGCAATCGGAAAGAATACCGAGCGGCCGAGAGTAGCTGTCGTGATGACCGAGGTCAGCCACCACATTGAGCCCGAGGCCGGCATGGATTGCAATCGACTCGTAAAGCGCAGCATAGAAGAACGGCACCATCTCCTCGAGGTCGGGACGTTCCCCACCCGGGCGGAGCCCGATGCCCGGCAGATAGCGTTCCGGGGTCATGTCGTTGTAGGTGTCGACGCCGAGGTTCATCCAGGGACCGTCGAAGTGCTCCTGGATCGTGTTGGCGATCGACGATTTTCCACTGCGCGGGGCGCCGTTCAGAATGACGATCTGTCCGGCCGAGCTGTCGTATGTCATCAGTTTTCTTCTTCTGTTTGGCGCGAATCGCTGAGGCGAAAGAGCGCAGGTATTTCCTTTCCCTCTGCGAATACTTTATGGGTGAGTTAAGGCAGACGCACAGGTTGGCCATAGGCAATTGGAAGGATGGCATGAACGAGGACAGCGCGCATTTTCCACCGGTCGATCCGCTGAAGACAGGCATCAGGGGATGCTGCCCGCGCTGCGGCCAGGGGAAGCTCTTTGATGGCCTGCTCGCGCTGAAGCCCCGCTGCTCGGCCTGTGGTCTGGACTACGCCTTTGCCGATGCTGGCGATGGCCCCGCCGTGTTCGTCATTTTGATCGTCGGCTTCATTATCATCGGCTCGGTGTTGTGGCTGGAAGTCAACTACGCGCCGCCGATCTGGCTGCACATTATGCTGTTCGGCCCCCTGACCGTCATTCTCTCCCTGCTTGCCCTTCGCTGGTGCAAGGGGATTCTGATCGCGATGCAGTATCGCCACAACGCCAGCGAGGGGCGCATTTCCCGTGACTGAATTTCATGTTTCGGCGTCACGCCGAAAGCGACCGGTCCTCACCGGCATCGCGGTGGTCATTGCGCTTGCCATCCTCCTCTCGCTCGGCACCTGGCAGGTCGAACGGCTGCACTGGAAGGAAAAGCTGTTGGCCAATATCACCGAGCGCCGGCAGGCGTCGCCGGCATCGCTTGCCGATATCGAAGGAATGGCCGCGACGGGCGAGGATATCGACTATCGCCACATCACGGTCAGCGGCGAATACGTCAACAGCAAGGAGCGGCACTTCTTTGCGACCTGGCATGGCCAGACGGGTTTCTATGTCTACACCCCGCTGCAGTTTGCCGATCGTCGCTATCTCTTCGTCAACAGAGGTTTCGTTCCTTACGACAACAAGGAGCCGGAAATGCGGATGCAGGGCCAGCTCACCGATCAGCAAACGGTGACCGGCCTTGCTCGTGCAAAACTTCCGGGCAAGCCGTCCTGGGTGGTGCCTGATAATGATGTCGCCAAGAATATCTTCTACTGGAAGGACCTCGACGTGATGGCGTCGAGCGTCGGGCTCGACAAGGCCGAGGTGGTTCCGTTCTTCGTGGATGCGGATGATACCCCCAATCCGAAGGGGCTGCCGATCGGCGGGGTCACCGATGTCGATCTGCCCAACAACCACTTGCAATATGCCTTCACATGGTTTGGGCTTGCGGCAACGCTTGTCATCATCGTCGTAGTCGCGCGTTTCCGTAAGCGGGGTCCCGCGCAATAGTATCGCTTCAATTCTTGCCTATATTGGGCTAGAGAGCCCTATCCCTACGAACCGGAACAGACATGAATATTGCGGCGAAACCTCCCTTGACGATCAGGCTCTGCGGACCGCGCGGCTTTTGCGCAGGCGTCGACCGTGCCATCCAGATTGTCGTGCTGGCGCTGAAATCCTACGGTGCGCCTGTTTATGTCCGCCACGAGATCGTCCACAATCGCTATGTGGTCGAAGGCCTGGAAGCCAAGGGCGCCGTCTTCGTCGAGGAGCTCGACGAGATCCCGGAAGAGCACCGCGCTCAGCCGGTCGTCTTCTCCGCGCATGGCGTGCCAAAATCCGTGCCGGAGGATGCAAGCGCCCGCAACCTCTTCTATCTCGACGCCACATGCCCGCTGGTCTCCAAGGTGCACAAGCAAGCGATGCGCCACAACAAGCTCGGTCGCCATGTCGTTCTGATCGGCCACGCGGGCCACCCGGAAGTGATCGGCACGATGGGCCAACTGCCGGAGGGCACGGTCTCTCTCATCGAGACGGTCGAGGACGCCGACGTCTATCAGCCCGCCGATCCCGACAATCTCGGCTACGTGACGCAGACGACCCTGTCTGTGGACGATACGGCCGGCGTGATCGCGCGCCTGCAGGAACGTTTCCCCAATCTGACCGCACCGGCGGCCGACTCGATCTGTTACGCCACGACCAACCGGCAGGAAGTGGTGAAGCAGGCAGCCCCCGGCTGCGATCTCTTCATCATCGTTGGAGCGCCGAATTCCTCGAACTCCAAGCGGCTCGTCGAGGTGGCTTTGCGGGCAGGGGCCAAGAAATCGCTCCTTGTGCAACGCGCCTCGGAACTGGATTGGGACGAGATCGGCCCGATCTCCACGCTTGGTCTGTCAGCCGGTGCATCGGCGCCCGAGGTGATCGTCAACGAGATCATCGAGGCCTTCCGCGCGCGCTTCGACGCCAGGGTCGAGCTTGCCGAGACGGTTCAGGAAAACGAGCATTTCCTCGTCAACCGCGAACTGCGCAGCATAGAGCTGACGCATGAGGATATGGCGTGGGTGAACGGGTGAGCCGCAATCCCGGTTAGGGGAGCAGTCGTCGAGGGGACGATTGCGGTGGCTGCCAACGCTCTGCGGGGCGCTGGCGTTCGATTGATCAAGCTTTCGTGGGACGTAAATTGGCAGTCTATACCGATATTTCCGAAGACGATTTGAAGTGGTTCCTGACGGAGTACGACACCGGAACGCTGCTCTCCTACAAGGGGATCGCGGAAGGCGTCGAGAACTCGAACTTCCTGCTGCACACCACCAAGGATCCGTTGATCCTCACCCTTTACGAGAAGCGCGTCGAGAAGAACGATCTGCCGTTCTTTCTGGGGCTGATGCAGCATCTGGCCGCTCGCGGTCTGTCCTGCCCGCTGCCGTTGCCGCGAAAGGACGGGGCCTTGCTTGGTACGCTGTCCGATCGCCCGGCAGCGCTGATCTCGTTCCTGGAAGGCATGTGGCTGCGCAAGCCGGAAGCCAAGCATTGCCGCGAGGTCGGCAAGGCGCTGGCAAAGATGCACGTCGCTGGCGACGGCTTCGAGTTGAAGCGGCCCAATGCGCTGTCGGTCGATGGCTGGAAGGTACTCTGGGAGAAGTCCGAGGCTCGCGCCGACGAGGTGGAGAAGGGGCTGCAGAACGAGATCCGCACGGAGCTCGATTTTCTCGCGGCCCACTGGCCGAAGGACCTGCCTGACGGTGTCATCCATGCGGATCTTTTCCCCGACAACGTCTTCTTCCTCGGCGACGAGCTATCGGGCCTGATCGATTTCTATTTCGCCTGCAACGACCTCTTGGCCTACGACGTCTCGATTATCCTGAACGCCTGGTGCTTCGAGAAGGATGGCGCCTACAACATCACCAAGGGCATGGCGATGCTGGAAGGCTACCAGAGCGTCCGACCGCTCAGCGATGCCGAACTGGCAGCACTACCGATCCTTTCGCGCGGTTCGGCATTGCGCTTCTTCCTGACGCGCCTCTACGACTGGCTGACGACGCCGGAGGGGGCGCTGGTCACCAAGAAGGACCCGCTCGAATATCTGCGCAAGTTGCGCTTCCACCGGCAGATCGCCAACGCCGCGGAATACGGACTCTCGGCATGAAGCACGTCGATATCTACACCGACGGCGCCTGCTCCGGAAATCCCGGCCCCGGCGGCTGGGGCGCGGTGCTGCGCTATGGCGAAGTCGAAAAGGAACTGTCGGGCGGTGAGGCGGAGACGACCAACAACCGCATGGAGCTGCTGGCCGCCATCTCGGCGCTGACGGCGCTGAAGAGCGCGTGTGAGGTCGACCTCCACACCGACAGCAAATACGTAATGGACGGCATCTCCAAGTGGATCTTCGGCTGGAAGAAAAACGGCTGGAAGACCGCCGACAAGAAGCCGGTAAAGAACGGCGAACTTTGGCAGGCGCTAGACGCCGCCAACCAGCGCCACAAGGTCAAGTGGCACTGGGTCAAGGGCCACGCCGGCCATCCGGAAAACGAGCGCGCCGACGAGCTCGCCCGCAAGGGCATGGAGCCGTTCAAGAAGCGCTAGACTTGGTGCTCGGAATGGTGCGGAAACAAGGACATCGCGCGTTTCCCTGAATCTGCAAGGAAACGTTCGGCGTAGATCGGGGAGGGATGTGATGCGGATTGTCTCGCTGAATGCATGGGGCGGAAAGCTGCATGCGCCGCTCATTCCCTACCTCGCCGAGATCGACGCCGATGTTCTCTGCCTGCAGGAAATCACGCGCTCGGTAACCGTTTCCAGTGACTGGCTGGTCTACCGCGACCGCAGTCATATCCTGCCGCAACGCGCCAATCTGTTTGCCGAGATCAAGGCGATCCTTCCCGCCCATGATGCCCTCTACGCGCCGACCGCAAGGGGCGAACTTTTCGAAGGCGAGACCTCTGTCGTGTCGGAATTCGGGCTTGCAACCTTCGTGCGCCAATCGCATCCGGTCATTGGCCTGGCGATGGACTTCGTACACGGCGACTTCTCGAGCGATGGCTATGGCGCACACCCCCGCGCGCGCAACGCGCAGTGCCTTCGCCTGTTCGATTATCGCGCCAATCGTCCGATTACCATCGCCCAACTGCATGGCCTACGCGACCTTGCCGGCAAGGGCGACACGCCAGCGCGTCGCGGCCAGGCGGATGTCTTGGTCGCTCTCATCCGCCGCATATGGCGCGAGGGCGAGCCGCTCGTCGTCTGCGGCGACTTCAATGTGCTTCCTGACAACCTCATGTTCGACGCGCTTGCCGAATTCGGTCTCACCGACCTCGTGACCTCGCGCGGCCATAAGGATACTCGAACCTCGCACTACACCAAGGAAGGCCGCTACGCCGACTACATGTTGGTCACGGCAAATGTTGACGTCGTGGGGTTCGACGTCGTTGTACAGCCCGAGGTGTCCGACCATCGGGCTCTCTTGCTGGATATCGCGTAGGAATTTTGGGGTGGCGCAACGGATGCGGAATGCACCCGCTGCGCCGAGCCTCGGGAGGCTTGTTGACTACGCCGCCTTGGCGACTTCGCCGTGCGGGTCGAGCACGAACTTCATCGCAGCACCATGGTCGAAGCTTTCGTAGCCCTGTACCGCATCTTCAAGCGGGATGACCTTGGCGTTGACGATATCGGCGATCGGCAACCGGTCATGCAGGATCGCCTGCATGAGCTGGCGGTTATACTTCAGCACCGGCGTCTGGCCCGTATGGAAGGACTGCGCCTTTGCCCAACCGAGGCCGAAGCGGAGCGACAGGTTGCCGTGCTTGGCGGCGTTGTCGACGGCGCCCGGATCTTCGGTCACGTAGAGGCCGGGAATGCCGATCGAGCCGGCCGCGCGGGTGATTTCCATCATCTGGTTCAGAACGATCGCCGGCTGCTCGCCGCCCGAATGCCCGCGTGCCTCGAAGCCGACGGCGTCGATGGCGCTGTCCACTTCGTTAGTGCCGGTCACCTGCGCGATCATGTCGCCGAGCCGGTCGCTCTTCGACAGGTCGATCGGCTCGAAGCCGACCTTGGCGGCATGGGCAAGGCGATCCTTGTTGAAGTCGCCGATCATCACGACGGCAGCCCCGAGGATGCGGGCGGATGCAGCCGCCGCAAGCCCGACCGGACCGGCGCCGGCGACATAGACGGTGGATCCGACGCCAACACCGGCGCGCACCGCACCGTGGAAACCGGTCGGCAGGATGTCGGAGAGCATGGTCAGATCGCGGATCTTTTCCATCGCGCGGTCGCGGTCCGGGAATTTCAAGAGGTTGAAATCGGCATACGGAATGGTCACGTAGCGGGCCTGCCCGCCGATCCAGCCGCCCATGTCGACGTAGCCGTAGGCGCCGCCGGCGCGCGACGGGTTGACCGTCAGGCAGACGCCCGTGTCCTGCGATTTGCAGCAGCGGCAGCGGCCGCAGGCGACGTTGAACGGAACGGAGACGAGATCACCGATCTGCAGCATCTCGACATCGACACCCTTCTCGATCACCTCGCCGGTGATTTCGTGGCCGAGAACAAGGCCTGGCATCGCGGTAGTGCGGCCGCGAACCATATGCTGGTCCGATCCGCAGATGTTGGTGGAGATCACTTTCAGGATGACACCGTGCTCGATCTTGCGGCCATCGGGTGCCTCAAGTTTCGGATCGTCGATGTCGTGGATTTCGACCTTGCCGGGCCGCATGTAGACGACGCCTCGGTTCTTGCTCATTTCCATCTCCTCCGTTGAAAATGCTGCCTCGTGTGGGGCTCCTCTTCCCCGCGCACTGGATACCGACAGATTAGACGAGAATGTAGGACGCGCCGTTCCGTTTACGACTGTTTAGGGCGTCGAATTGGTCACGTCTCGCACGCGGGTCTTGCCGTGGCCATTCAGATGGGGATCTCTGCAAAACGGCACATCCTTGTCACTTGCCCCCGCGACGTTTCTCCTTATGCTCGCCTGAAAACGGATCCGGGAGGTCACCACATGATCCTGCACTGCGTGCTGATGCGGCTTAAGGCTGCCATGACAGGGGAAGAGAAGCAGTCCTTGTTTGACGCGATCGTCGCATTGAAGCAGGTGATCCCCGGCATCATCGACATCAAGTATGGCCCGAATGTCTCGCCCGAGGGGCTACATGCGGGCTACGTCGATGGTTTTGCGGTCACCTTTGAAAGCGCGGAAGCGCGCGACGTCTACCTCGTGCATCCCGAGCACGTCGGCGTCGGCGAGCGCATCGTGTCCTCGACCGACGGCGGCTTGGGCGGCCTGATCGTCTTCGATCTCAACTATTGAGGCCGGGCCGCGCCTTGGCGCGACCCAGCCGTCGCCGTCAGCTAGCTTTCGCCATCGCCGCCACGAGCTGGTCGACGTTGTAACGCAACATCTTCTCGTAGGTCGGAGCCGGCCCCTTGGTGTCGGAAAGAGACTCGACGTAAAGCTCGCCGCCGGGCTCTGCCCCCGTCGCCTTCGCGATCTGCCTGACGAGGCGCGGATCGTTGGAATTCTCGATGAAGTACGTCTTCACGTGCTCGGCCTTGATCTGCTCGATCAGCTTGGCGACATCGGCGGCGGAGGCTTCGCTCTCTGTCGAGACGCCGACCGGAGCGAGGAACTGCACGCCATATTCACGGCCGAAATAACCGAAGGCGTCGTGGCTGGTCAGGACCTTGCGATGGTCCTCAGGGATTTTGGCAAGCTCCGAGTGCGCGTAGGCATCGAGCGCATCAAGCTTCTTCAAATAGACTTCGGCGTTGGTCTTGAACGCCGCAGCATCGGCCGGCGCGGCCTTCGCAAGCGCCCCTTCGATGTTGGCGACCCAGACCTTGGCGTTGACCGGGCTGTTCCAGACATGCGGGTCGGTGACCGTCTGCCCATCCTCGTCCATGGTGCGGAACTTGATCCCTTCCGAGACGACGACCGGTTTGCCCTTGTAGCCCGAGGCGCTGATCAGGCGGTCCATCCAACCCTCCAGACCCTCACCGCTGACGAAGGCAAGCTGTGCAGCGTTGAGGTTCTTCGCGTCGCTTGGTGATGGTTCAAACTCATGGGGGTCGCCGTTCGGGCCGACGAGGCTTGTGACCGTGACGCGGTCGCCGCCGACCTGGCGGACGACGTCGGCAAGCACGGTGAACGATGCGACCACCTTGAGGGTTGCGGCAGAAGCCGACGTCGTCGAAAGCGCGACGAGTGCGGGAAGCATCATTGAGAAAAGCAGTCTGCGGGAAATCATTGGGGGTCTCCGGTTGTCAGCCCTTCAGATGCGGGCGAGGAAGATACCGCCGGGCAAGGCCCGACGGGGCGAGGAAGATCGAAATGGCGTAAAGCAGCGCCGCCGTCATGATGATCGTCGGTCCGGAGGCGAGTTCGAGATGGTAGGAGGCGATGAGCCCGAGATAGCCGGAGGCTGTGGCACTCGCCGCCGCGATTGCCATCATCGACGGGAGGCTAGGCGACCAGAGCTGCGCGATAGCGGCCGGCAGCATCATAAGGCCGACCGCCATCAACGTTCCCAGGGCCTGGAAGCTCGCGACCAGATTGAGTACGACCAGCAGCAGGAAGATAAAGTGATAGATCGGTCCGCGTCCGCCGATGGCTCGGAGAAAGCCGGGATCGAAGCATTCCGCGACCAGCGGCCGGTAGATGATCGCAAGCGTTGCCAGCGTCGCCGTGCTGATCGCGCCGATCTCGTAAAGGGCGGATGCATCGATCGCGAGGATGGTGCCGAAGAGAACGTGCAACAGGTCGATATTCGAACCGCGCAGCGAAACGATGAGCACGCCGAGCGCCAGCGAGGAGAGGTAGAAGCTGGCGAAGCTCGCATCCTCCTGTAAGGAGGTCGCGCGGCTGACCATGCCCGACAAAAGTGCAACTGAAAGCCCGGCAACGAGCCCGCCCAATCCCATTGCCGTAAGCGAGAGCGAACCGGCAATAAGATAGCCGATGGCGGCGCCGGGCAGAACGGCATGGCTCATGGCATCGCCGACGAGGCTCATTCGCCGCAGCATCAGGAACACACCGATCGGCCCGGAGCCAAGCCCCAGGCACAGGCAGGCGACGAGCGCGCGGCGCATGAAGCCATAATCCGCGAAGGGCGCGAGGAGGAGATCGTAGGCGGTCATCTGGCGGGCTCGCAAATGCCGGCGCTCTCGTCCCATCGCTCGGCCATCGCCCGCGCTTTGCGAAGGTTCGCCTCGGACATGACATCCGCCGTTGCGCCCCAGCCGATGACGTCGCGCGCAAGCAGGAGTGTCTGCGGAAAGTGGGCGCGGACCTGCGCGAAATCGTGAAGGACAGCAAGCACCGTTCGGCCTTCGCCATGCCAGTTGGCAACGATATCCAGAAGATCCCGCGTGGTGCGGCCATCGATAGCCGTGAACGGCTCGTCGAGAAGGATGACATTCGCATCCTGCAGCAGCAGCCTTGCAAAGAGCACGCGCTGAAACTGGCCAGCCGACAGCGATCCGATGCCGCGCCGTTCGAAGCCTCCCAGCCCAACTGCCTCCAGAGCGTCGTGCGCTTTCTGCCACTCCGCTGATGCAATGTGCCCTAAGGCCCCAGACTGTCGCCAGGCTCCCAGCAGAACCGTGTCGAGTACCGAGATAGGAAAGCGGCGGTTGATGTTGGCTGCCTGTGGCAGATAGCCGAAATCCGTGCTCTTCAGCCGGTGCCTTATCATGCCGGAGGAGGGACGGAGTTCTCCGATAATCGCCTTCAGCAGGCTCGATTTGCCGGCTCCGTTTGGGCCGGCGATCGCCGTCAGGCTTCCGGCCGCGATGGTTCCGGTCACATGATGCACGGCTGGATGCCGCTGATAGGCGACCGTTAGATCTTCAAGCTCGATCGCAATGGCGCTCATGGCAGTAGCGTCGCCCAATGGATTGCCGCCCAGAGCGGGATGCCGATCAAGGCAACATAGAAGACGCGACGGCCGGCAGAGAGCGCCATCAGGCCTGAAGAATGTCGAAGCTCCCAAAAAGTCATAGCAACACCAAAATGTAATAACATTACAGTTATGTTATAACAAATGAGGCAAAAAAGTGGCGTGCTGTGAACTTTGACGACGAAAAACAAAAGCGGCCGCATGGGCCGCTTTCAGTTTGGTTGAGGCTCGAAGCCTTACAGCTGTTCCAGCATCCTGGCGGCGCCGGAAACCGTAGCCTGACCTGGGCTTTCTTCGACGTTCAGTGATATCACGACGCCGTCTTCGACGAGCATCGAGTAACGCTTCGAGCGAACGCCGAGACCTCCTGCCGAGAGATCGGTGTCGAGGCCAAGCGCCTTGGTAAAGCCCGCGTCCCAGTCGGCGAGGAAGTGGATCTTGCCCATGCCGCCGGAAGACTGGGCCCAGGCACCCATCACGTGCCAATCGTTGACGGCGACGACGGCGATGTCATCGACGCCTTTGGAAAGGATGGTGTCGCGGTTCTCGAGATAACCCGGCAGGTGGTTCAGCGAGCAGGTGGGCGTGAACGCACCGGGGACCGCAAAGAGAACAACGCGCTTGCCGTTGAAAAGCTGCTCCGTCGAAATTTCGACCGGGCGATCCGACGTCTTCTCCTTGAAAGTGGCCGCAGGAAGCTTGTCGCCGATTGCGATGGTCATGGACGTCTCCTTGTCATATGGCGGCACTAATGCCGCGATTTTGGCGCGACTATAGAACGCGATCACTCAAAGGCAAGCGGTGTCTCGATGGCGCGCGAGCCGTCGATGACAAGAGCGCTCCATGTCTTTCCGCTGAGGTCATATGCCTTGGGAAGCTTGTCCACGGACAGCGTCGTCGTGAAGTTGCGACCGTCGCGATGGGTTGCCGTCTGTTTGGTAAAGACGCGCCCGCTCGGGCCTGTGACGATCACCTCAGGCGCGCTCTCGCCACTCTCCGGCAGGGTAATGCTGAGGGAAAGTTGCTTCATGTCGGCCGACAGCGCGTGGTCGTCGACTTTGAATGCGGAGGAGGCGGCTTGTGGCAAGGCTGCCTCGGCATCCCTGAGAATGGCCTCTTCGGCCGGCCGCGACTGGGCCAATGGTTTAAAGGTCAGCGATAGCTCTGCCTGGAAGGGGATGCAGATTTCCTCGCAGATGCCGATAAAGGCGTTTGCCTTGAGCTCATGAAGAGCAGGGTCTTTCGCCGTCAGTTGCAGCGGGAAGGTGACAGGCGCGTCGTAGGCAACCTCATCGATCTTGTCGGCGACAATGTGCTTTGGGACGGGGTAGCTCATCTTGTCGAGCGACACGCCTTCGGAGGAGAGAGTGACTTGAGGCGGGATGCCGCTGTTGCCCGGTTCGCGCCAATAGGTGATCCAGCCTGGCTTCGGCTCGATCTGCAATCCGGCGCGAATATTTCCGTTTGCATCGGGCGGAAGCGCGATCAGGCGCATCCGACCGCCCTCGTTGTCGGCCCAGGCGCTCATCTCCGCCCTGGCGGGCTGAGAAAACTGCAGCACGGCGACGAACAGGCACAGGGCGGAACCGCATTGGCGGATGGTGAGTGAAATAGTCTGCATGGATCAATGATGTATTGAAAATCCCTATGCTCGGCTAGAACTCGCGTACATTTAAGTTTTCATTTTCAGTTGATTGATCTGTGACATTGGCTCATGCTCATGGTGTCGGGGCCTAGCGCGGTCTGGCAGAAGGAGGAGTGATGTCCTTGGCGACCGTGAAAAACAAAAGAGAACGCGGCTTCTTCGATGGCCAGTTTCTCATTGCCATGCCGGGCATGGAGGATCGCAATTTCGCCCGCACGGTGATCTACATCTGCGCCCATTCGGATGCCGGCGCGATGGGGTTCGTGATCAACCGCCCGCAAGAGCTGACCTTTACTGACGTTCTCCTGCATCTCGAAATGATCAAGGACGAAGAAGCTATCCTCCTTCCTCAGCATGATTGCCCGATCCAGACGGGTGGGCCCGTGGAAAGCGGCCGCGGCTTCGTGCTGCACTCCGATGACTATCTCTGCGAATCCAGCATTCCCGTCAGTGACGATATCTGCATGACGGCAACGCTCGACATCATCCGCGCCATTTCCAATGGCAAGGGACCGAAGCGGGCGACCATGCTGCTCGGCTATGCCGGCTGGGGTGCGGGACAGCTGGAAGCCGAAGTCGGCAACAATGGCTGGCTCACATGCGCGGCGAATGAGGAGCTGATTTTCGATCGCAGCCTCGACGACAAGTACGAGCGAGCACTGGCCGCAATGGGTATCAATGCCGCCATGCTTTCAGCCGAAGCCGGCCACGCCTGATCGGCGGAACGATCTGCAAAAAAAGCGCGTTCTCTGCTGGCGCGGGCAATAAGGCCCAGTCACGAGAAGCAGGTTGATGGAAACCACGACCGGAAATTGCCCGCCGTCCATGTTGCACGATGGGTTTTTGATCCCTATCCCGAGGGAGGCGCGCGTTGAGGCTCTTTGTATGTGACAACTGCGACCAGGTTGTTCATTTCGACAATCGCCAGTGTGTTCGGTGCGGTCATCGCCTTGGCTTCCTGTCGAATAGTCTGCGCATGCATGCAGTTCAGCAGCAGGACGGCGATGTCTGGCAATACGTGGCTCAGCCGGATCTGGTGCGCTTCTGTGCCAATGCCGGCCTCGACGTCTGCAACTGGCTGGTGGAGGACGGAGACGCGGGGGATTACTGCGTCGCCTGCCGGCATAACAGGCTTGTGCCGAATTCAGCGACGCAGGATGGCGTCGATCGGTGGCGCCGCATCAGCCAGGCACAGCGGCACCTCTTCTACTCCCTCTTGCGTTGGCGGCTGCCGCACCCGGACCGCACGCAGGATCCCGTAGGCGGCCTGGTTTTCGACTTCCTCGAAGACACCGTCAAGGAAGACGGCAGCGTCGTGCCAGCGATGACGGGACACGAGGAGGGCCTTATCGCAATTCGGGCCGCCGAGGCCGACGACGTCACGCGCGAACAGGCTCGCACCTCAATGAACGAACCTTACCGGACGCTGCTTGGTCATTTCCGCCACGAGACGGGTCATTTCATCTGGAACCGCCTCGTGCGCGATAGGAACGCCTTCGATGGATTCCGAGCGGTGTTCGGCGATGAGCGCAAAGACTACAGCGAAGCCCTTGCACGGCACTACGCGAATGGCGCTCCGCCCGGCTGGCAAGAGAGTTTCGTCAGTGCTTATGCCAGCGTTCATCCCTGGGAGGACTTCGCTGAGTGTTTTGCTCATTACCTTCACATTGTCGATACCTTGGAGACCGCTCGCGCCTTCGGCGTTGCAATTGATCCCCGCGGTCACGAAGAGATGGCGGCCGAGGTGGATTTCGACCCCTACAGGGCAGCAAGTGCCGATCAGCTTGTCGACGAGTGGGTGCCGCTCAGCGTTGCGATCAACTCGATACAGCGCAGCATGGGACAGCCCGATTCCTATCCGTTCGTGCTCTCAGCGCCGGTGGTCACCAAGCTTGAATACATGCATCAGGTGATAGCGGGAGCCGCTGCGCCGCAATAGGGAGCGGCATAGCTTGGGTCGCGGGTCGGCTAGGCGCGCTTCGTCAGCGGGAACCGCTCCTTCAGCAGCCGCAAGACGGACTCCGATGCCATCGGCGGTCCGAACAGATAGCTTTGCCCGAAGGTGCAGCCCATCTTGGCGAGTTCCATCGCATCCTCGTTGGACTCGATCCCCTCGGCAACGACCTTCATATCCAGTTCGCGCGCCATGGCGATCACGGAGCGAATCACGGTCGCCTTCTTGTCGCTAGTGTCGCACACTATCGTCTTGTCGAGCTTGATCGTGTCGAACGGGAAGCGCGTCAGATAGGCAAGCGACGAATAGCCGGATCCGAAATCATCCAGAGCAAGGCCAAGGCCCATTTCGCGCAGCTTCTCGAGAACGAGGCGCGCCTGTTCCGGGTTCTCCATGACCATGGATTCCGTCAGCTCGAGTTTCAGGCGTGACGGATCGCAATGGGTCTTCGCCAGCACCGAGCGGACGTCGTCGAAAAGCTCGTTGTTAAGCAGCTGCGCACTGGAGAGGTTGATCGAGACGAAGATCGGCAGTTCGCCCGTCTGGTTCTCCCAGCCCATCAGGTCGTTCGTCGCCTGCTCCAGCGCAAAGCGGCCGAGCATGTCGATAATGTCGGATGCCTCCGCGATCGGTATGAACTCCGAAGGCGGAATGCTGCCGCGTTTCGGATGGTCCCATCGCATCAAAGCTTCGAAGCCGGCGATCTCCACGTCTTCAAGCCCTGCGATCGGCTGGTAGACCATCGACAGTTCCTTGCGCTCGATGGCGCGGCGCAGGTCGGATTCGAGCTGCAGCCGGTCGGCGCCGAAATCGCGGAAGGCGGGCTGGAACGGCTCGACGCGATTGCCGCCGGCGCGCTTTGCCCGGTACATCGCGAGCTCCGCGTCGCTGAGCATGCCCGCAGCACTTTCCTGCTGATCGACGAAGGAGGCCAGCCCGATCGACGCCGTCAGGATGATCTCGCGATTGGAGAAGTTGATCGGCACCATGATCGCCTTGCTGATCGCATCGGCAAAATCGGCCACCTTCGTCGGATCGCGTTCGGACGTCAGGATGAGACCGAACTGATCGCCGGAGAGGCGCGCGAGCGTATCCTGCGGCTTGAGGAGGCGGCGCAGGCGGCGCGTGAGCGCGATCAGGATATTGTCGCCGGCGGCGATCCCGAGCGTATCGTTCACCAGCTTATAGCGGTCGATATCGATCACCATCACCGTCGGGCGCAGCGTCTCGCCACCGGGCGCCAATGCCAGCACGGCCTGCAGGCGATCGAGGAACAGCTGGCGGTTCGGCAAGCCGGTCAGGTTGTCGTGCAGTGCGTCGTGGAGCAGCCGCTCGACGGAGTTCTTCTGTTCGGTGACGTCGATGATGGTGCCGACGCAGCGGATGATCTCACCGTTCGAGCCAAGCACAGGCCGCGCGCGGATGAGAAGCCAGTGGAAATGACCGTCTTCCGCGCGGATGCGGAACTCGTGGTTTAGTCGCCCGCGGCGATGTTCAAGGAGCACATCAAGCGTCGCGCGGAAGCGGTCGCGATCGTCGGGATGCAGCCGCGGCAGCCAATTGCGCGCGGCGCCATGCATAGCGCCGGGCGGGAGGCCGAGCTTGACGGAGACATCGGGTATCGTGACGATACGATCGCGCGCCACATCCCAGTCCCAAACCGTATCACCCGAGCCCGTTAGAGCCAGCGATTGACGCTCGAGATCGGAAAACAGCCCTTGCTGGAACGCGCCGCCAGCAAAGGCGTGCTGCATCACGGTAAAGCCGATCAGCAGGACGATGAGAACAAGGCCGCCGCCGAGTGCGGGCTGGATGATGTCGTTATCGAGCCGGCCGGTAATCGTCAGCCATGCACCGAAGATCCAGACAAGGATCAAGGCCCAGGCCGGGACCAGCAGGATCGCGCGGTCATAGCGGTTGAGCCCGAGGTAGACGATCAGCAGAAGGCCCAACGTCGCGGTCAGCGCGAAGGAGAGGCGCGCGATGCCTGCGGCAATTGCCGGGTCGTAGATCGCGACGCCGAAAAGCAACGCCAGGCCGAGCACCCAGGCGAGCGTCACGTAGCCGAGGTGCGTGTGCCACCGGTTGAGGTTGAGATAGGTGAACAGAAAGATGACGAAGCTGGAGGCAAGGGCGACTTCCGCACAGGCGCGCCATATTCGCTGGTCGGTCGACGCAATGCTGATCAGTTTACCGAGAAAGCCGAAGTCGACGCAAATGTAGCCGAGGACGGCCCAGGCGAGTGCCGCGGTTGCCGGCAGCATCGACGTGCCCTTGACGACGAAAAGGATAGTCAGGAACACCGCCAGCAGGCCGGCAATGCCGAGCACGATGCCGCGATAGAGCGTGAACGCGTTGATCGTGTCCTTGTAGGCGTCGGGTTCCCAGAGGTAGATCTGCGGCAGCTCCGGCGTCGTCAGCTCAGCAACGAAGGTGATGACGGCGCCGGGGTTGAGCGTGATGCGAAACACGTCCGCCTCGTCGCTCGGCTGCCGGTCGAGCGCAAAGCCTTCGCTCGGCGTAATGGCGATAACGCGCTGCGAACCGAGGTCCGGCCAGAAAAGCTTGGAATTCACGAGGCGGAAGTGGGGGGCCACGATCACGCGCTCAAGCTGCTCGTCGGAGACGTTGGCAAGCGCGAAGACGGCCCAGTCGCCCTGGTGGTTGTCGGAGCTGGCACGTACCTCAATACGGCGACGGATACCGTCGGCACCGGCAGCGGTCGAGACCTGAAAGGCTTCGCCCTGGTTGGCGTAGATCTCCGTCGTGGCAGTCAGGTCGAGTGCCGTGTCGTCGCGGGAAATCTTGACCGGTTCGGCGGCCTGAACGTGGCCAGCCACTAGCAGGATGGCTGACAGCAAGAGAGCTGCGATCACCGCGATCGATCGCCTGGCCGGTGATGAGAGCAGCATGCGGTTGTTGGTCATCGGCTGTCGGTTATCCTGCCTTTATCCGTGTCGGTGGCGAGCAATGAGAACATTACATGGTCGTGCCAATGACCGTTGATTTTCAAGTATCCGCGCAGATAGCCTTCCCGCTGAAACCCGGCTTTTTCAAGCAGGCGGATGCTCCGAGCATTGTCTGGAATACAGGCTGCTTCGATACGGTGCAACTCAAGCCCTGCGAAGATGTAGGGTATAACCAATTGAAGTGCGGCGAACATATGACCCTGACCGGCATAAGCCTCGCCCATCCAGTAGCCGATCATGCAGCTTTGTGCCGCCCCGCGCCTGATGTAGCCGATCGTGATGCCGCCGAGCAGCGTCATGCCCTGTTTGTGAAACAGAAGGAGCGGAATGGCCTGGCCGGAAGCGTACTCCTGCTTGCCGCGGATGACACGGGCGCGATAGGAGCCCTCCGTCAGCTCGTCGCGGCGCCATGTCGGCTCCCACGGTTCCAAGAACTGCCGGCTCGCCGCCCGCAGCTTGTGCCACTGGTTGAAATCCTGGTAGCGCGGCAGGCGCAGCACATAGTGCTCGTTCTCGAGCTCGACCGAATCCGGCTGTCGCGACAGAAACCGAAAAACCGATTTTGGCATCGATCACTCCCGGCAGGATGGATCTGGGATCAGACGAGGGCTTGCTTGCCCTGGTGATCGGGCGAGGAAAGAGACGCGGTAATATCCTCCATCGGGGCCAGATGTTCGAGCGGTCCAATGGCCGAGAGCGTCGGCACGGTATCGAAGAACAGGCGTCCCGCAAGATCCGTAAGGCGCTCGACCGTGATCCCCTCGAGGCGTTCCATCATCTCCTGGTTGGAGATGGGGCGGCCGTAGAGCATCATCTGCCTTGCGATCTGGCCGGCGCGGGCGGCGGGGCTTTCCTGGCCCATCAGCAGCTGGGCGCGGATCTGGGCGCGGGCGCGTTCGATTTCCTTCTGTTCGATCGTCGCCGCCGACTTGTGTAGTTCGTTAATGATAACAGGCACCAGCTCCGGCAGGTTCTCGCCACCGGTGGCGGCATGGATGCCGAAGATCCCGGTATCGGAGAAACCCCAGTGGAAGGCGTAGATGGAATAGCAGAGGCCGCGGATCTCGCGCACCTCCTGGAACAGCCGGGATGACATGCCGCCGCCGAGGATGTTGGCGAGGATCTGCGAACAGTAGAAGTCGCGGGCGTGATAGGCCTTGCCTTCGAAGCCGAGCAGGATCTGCGCATCCATCAGGTCGCGCGTCTCGCGGATATTGCCGCCGATGTATTTTGCAGGCTCCATGACGGGCGTCGCCGATGGCGAGGTGGGAAGGCTCGCGAAGCGCTCCTCGACCATGCGAGCGAACTCGTCGTGCCGGACGGCGCCGGTCGCAACGACGAACATCCGGTCGGTCGTGTAATTGCGGCTGAGATAGCCGCGGATCTGCTGCGGCGTGAACGACACCACGGTCTGCGGCGTGCCGAGGATCGCCCGGCCGAGGGTCTGGTCGCGATAGGCGGTCTCGGAAAACTTGTCGAAAACGACGTCGTCAGGCGTGTCGTTTGCCGCGTTGATTTCCTGCAGGATGACCTGTTTCTCACGCTCGAGTTCTTCCTCCTCGAAGGCGGACTCCGTCAGGATATCGGCCAGAATGTCGACAGCGAGCGGGACATGATCCTTAAGCACGCGGGCATAGTAGGAGGTCGTTTCGGTGGATGTTGCGGCATTGACCTCGCCGCCGACATCCTCGATTTCTTCAGCGATTTCGCGCGCGCTGCGGCGTGCCGTGCCCTTGAAGGCCATGTGCTCGAGCAGGTGAGCGATGCCATGCTCGTCTGTCGTCTCGTTGCGCGATCCTGATTTGATCCAAACTCCCAGCGCAACGCTTTCCAGATGCGGCATGGTCTGTGTGACTACTGTCAGCCCGGATTTGAGCCGGGTGCACTCAACTGTCATTGGCTATCTTTCTGCGCCTGCGTTACTTAGGCCCGAGTATGCTCGCCGATGAAGGTCTCAATGGCTTTGAGCTCAGGCTTCACAATCTGAAAGCGCTCCTCCTTGTGCATCAGATCAGCAAGCCACGTCGGAAGCGCGGGGTCAATACCGGAGGCCGATTTTACGGCGGCGGGGAATTTTGCCGGGTGTGCGGTGGCAAGCGTCACCATCGGCGCGTTCGGCTTCTCGTGTTTACCTGCAACGAAGACGCCGATTGCCGAATGCGGATCGAGAAGATAGCCGGTGTCGGCATGGGTTTTCTTGATCGTCAGGGCGACCTGCTTTTCGCTGGCGCGCCCGGCGCGGAAGTCCTTTTTGATGAAGGCGAGGGCGTCCTTTGCAATCTCGAAGCCGTTGGACTGCTTGAGGCTGTTCATCGCCGCGCGAACCTTCGATGCGTCGCGATCATAGGCCTCGAACAGCAGCCGCTCGAAGTTCGAGGAGATCTGGATGTCCATCGACGGCGAAGTCGTCGCTTTCACGGGTTTCATCTCGTAGCGGCCGGTCTTGAGCGTGCGGTCGAGGATATCATTCTCGTTGGTGGCGACCACCAGCTTGCCGATCGGCAGGCCCATGCGCTTGGCGCAGTAACCGGCAAAGATGTCGCCGAAATTGCCCGTCGGCACGGTAAACGAAATCTTACGGTCCGGTCCGCCAAGCGCGATCGACGTCGTGAAGTAGTAGACGATCTGGGCCATGATGCGGGCCCAGTTGATCGAGTTGACGCCGGAGAGTTTAACGCGGTCGCGGAAAGGTGCATCGTTGAACATTGCTTTGACGAGGTTCTGGCAGTCGTCGAAATTGCCTTCGACGGCAAGCGCGTGAACGTTGGAGGCCGTGGAGGTCGTCATCTGGCGCTGCTGCACCGGCGAGACCTTGCCGTTCGGGAAGAGGATGAATATGTCGGTGCGTTCGCGACCGGCAAATGCGTCGATCGCCGCGCCGCCAGTGTCGCCGGAGGTGGCGCCGACAATGGTCGCGCGCTCGCCACGCTTCTCCAGGGCATAATCCATCAGCCGGGCGAGCAGCTGCATCGCGACATCCTTGAACGCCAGCGTCGTGCCGTGGAACAGCTCCATGACGAAGCTGTTCGGGCCGGTCTGGACGAGCGGGGCGATCGCAGGGTGACGGAAGGTACCATAAGCCTCGTCGATCATGGAGCGGAACGTCTCGTCGGGAATCTCGCCGTTGGTGAAAGGCGAAAGGATCGTAAAGGCGACCTCCTGGTAGCTCTTGCCCCGAAGCGCGCGGATTTCCTTTTTCGTGAAATGCGGCCACTTACGCGGCACGTAGAGACCGCCGTCGCGCGCCAGGCCGGCCAGCAAAGCATCACAAAAACCGAGGGGAGGGGCTTCGCCGCGGGTCGAGATATAATCCACTGTCGTCATCCTTGATGTGCCGGCCGGAGGAAATCCGGGTTGGAGGGGAAGTCTGCCTGTCGCCGCATCTCGCTTGCCCTGCCGGCCGTGGCCCGCGATCCCGAAATGTGCATCAAAACGGTTCTTACCCAATCGATTTTTGTTTGCGCCGCTGATATAGACCATCGCAAACTGTCACGAAAGGCCTGCCATCAAGTGATTGGGCCTGCCAAAAAACTTTGTGAAGAGGGTGGAATAATCGTGCTTGGCAAGGTCTCGCGTCTCATCGTTTCGGCTTCTTTTGCGGCAATTCTTGCCGGCTGCAACTCGCTCGGTGTGGGCGGGGGAGACAGCGCAACAGCACCGGCCCAGCCGAATGGCAATGCGCAGATCATGCCGATGGCGCCGGCCAATCCCTCGTCCAATAACGCATCGATCGGCACCGCCAAGACCGCGTCGGGCAACACTGCCCCTGTCGTCCAGGGAGCATGCCCGCAGATCTTCATGAAGGACAAGGACGCGATCTTCCGCACCTATGCCGGCGGCGCCAAGACCGGCGATGCGGACAAACTCGCCTTCCAGGCATCGATCGGTGACTATACGCGCCAGTGCAGCCTGAACGATGCAAACCTGACGATGACTGTTGTCGCCCAGCTTCGGGTTCTCGCCGGCCCGAACGGTTCGCCCGGTAAGGTCACGCTCCCGGTTCGCATCACGGTCTTTGACGGCGAGGATGCGCTTTATTCCGAAGTAACGAATTTCCCGGTCGAGGTCGGCTCCGGAGCCACCCAGGCGCTGTTCCGCAAGGACGGTATCAAGCTTCCGGTCGGTTCCGGCTCAATGGTGCGCGTGAACATCGGTTTCGACCAGGGGCCGGTTTCGACGAAAAAGAAGAAGGCCTGAGGAACGTTTCCGTATCGCTAAGCTGATCGGCGCGGGGAGAGCAGATCGCTTGAAAATCGGCATCGTATTGAATCCGGCGTCGGGTCGACGCGGAAAGAAGCTGTTCTGGTCGGCGCTGCGGCGCGCCATAGAGGCGAGATTTACCAATCTCAGCCTGCGTGAAACCAAGGGGCACGGCGATGCCGAACGGTTCGGGCGCGAACTGGCGGATGACGGCGCCGATCTGGTGATCGCCGTCGGTGGCGACGGGACGATCGGCGAAGTGGCCGGCGGCATTTTGAAGTCGCATCGGCCGGGCACGGCCTTCTCCTTTATTGCGACCGGCACCGGATGCGACTTCGCCCGCAATTTTCCGGTGTCACGCGATCCTGCTACGATCGCCAACCGCCTGACCTCTCCAACGGTACGGCAGATCGATGCCGGATTGCTCACCTGCGACGACGAGGATGGGGACACCGTCAGCCGCCACTTCGCCAACATCGCGAGCTTCGGCGTTTCCGGTCACATCGTGCAGGCCGTCAACGAGGCGCCCAAGGGCAGGCGTCTGCCGGGACCGATGGTCTTCTTCTTCCACAGCCTGCTTCAAATCCTGCGTTACACGCCACGCGACATCCGTCTCAGGCTGGACGGCGAGGATATCTATGAAGGGCCGATCACCGCGGTTGCCGTTGCCAACGGCGCATGGTTCGGCGGCGGCATGAAGGTCGCTCCGGATGCCGATGTTGCCGATGGCCTGTTCGACGTAGTCATCATCCGCGGCGCCGGCAGGCTGAAGGTCCTGACGCTGATGAACAGCATCTACAGCGGCGGCCATCTGAAAAGCCCGCTCGTCAGCATCCATCGCGCAAGGCTCGTCGAGGCTTGGTCGATCGGCAGGGAGCCGGTGCCGATCGACAGCGACGGCGAAGCCCCTGGGCAGCTTCCGGCGCGCTTCGAGATTATGGTCGGTGCGCTAAGCCTGAAAATCTAGCAATTGCAGGATAACAAAGGGACGATCGGCAAGGCCGTGGCTCTCATGCGACGTTCAACCCTTCCAGGCGTGCTTGAATCGTCGCCCCGAGATTGGTTTCGTGAAACGTCTCGTATAAGGCCACCGCTTCCGGCGACATGTCGGCCGGGATGGCCACGAAATCCTGAAGTCGAAGGCTCACCAATTTTCCCAATTCCGGGTTTGCGAGTTCAGTCGCGCTTAGGTTTTCGACCCGGGCCACCAGTGCTCGGAAATAAGACAGGTTGTCGTCAACAGTGGACGGCGAGATCGTCCGTCCATGTGCGGGGATGACGAACTTGGGGTGCAAGTCGCGGATCCGTTCGAGCGATGAACAGATCAGCCGAAGGTCGTTGGAGCTTTTACTCCAGACCTCCGGAATGGGCGTCTCGACGGCGTCGACAGCCAGGCAGACACGGATCTCCGGAATCCAGATGGCAACATGGTCAGGCGTGTGCCCCGGTGTGTGGATGAGCTCCAGAGTGAGGTCGCCGCCATGAAGGGCCATCGAATCTGAAAAGGTAATATCGGGCGCGATGAGTTCGACGTTTCGGAACCGCGGCTCCTCACGCATCTTCTCGTCCAGAACTTGACGGCAGGAAGTGTCGCTCAGACGTGCACGCGCAGCCGTATGGGCAATGATCGGGGCCTTGCCGGCAATCGCGGCGTTGCCCCAGAAGTGATCCCAGTCCATGTGGGAATTGACAACGATGAGAGGACGAGCGCGCATGTCGTCGTCAAGCAACTCCAATGCCATCCGGCATAACTCAGGCGTTTCGAGAGTGTCGACGAGGACGTTGAATCTCTCTGTGCGGACGAAGACGGCGTCAACCTCTTCTCCCGCCCTGAGGATGGAAATCCGATCGTCGAGTTCGAGATGGGTGCACAATTCCACGGAAATAGTCATGCGAGACAACCAGCATTCAGACACAGACAGTTACTTTGATAGCTGAATGAGTTCGTTTTGTCGCGATGCTATGCGGGGACCCCGGTCCCCATAGCAAGATCGGTCGCAGAGTTTCGACTCTGCGACCGATCTTGGAGCTGAACTTCAAATGAGGACTGTTCCGGCGGCTGCTGCTCGAGAGTAACCGGAGTTACACTGCGCCTTCCCACTCGGCGAGCGCGGCGACGACGCCGGGCAGATCGTTCATGCGGGAGATGACGGTTTCAGCGCCGGCATCGGTCAGCTTGTCGGCATGTGACGGATAGGTGTGCGAGGCACCGGTAAAGCCGATGACTCGCATGCCTGCTGCGCGTGCAGCGTGGATGCCGTGAACGGAGTCTTCAACCACAACAACACGCTCGGTCGAAACGCCCATCTGCTTGGCGCCGTGCAGGAAGATATCCGGCTTCGGCTTCACGCGATCGGCCCCGAGATCCTTTGCCGAGAAGATGTGGGGCGCGAAGAGGCGCTTCAGGCCAACTTTGCCAAGCATCATGTCGAGGCGCGCGGTGCTGGAGTTGGAGCAGATGCAGCGCTTCAGATTCAGACGCGAAAGAGCGGCTTCGACGCCCGCTATCGCCTGCACGTCTTGCTCCAGGCGCATATCGAGGAGCTTCTCGGACTTGTCGAGCAGCGAGGCTGATATCGGGATGCTGGCCTCGCGCTCGACCTGGAAGAGAATATTCTGCCACGTCATGCCGGCGAAGCGTTCGCCCATTTCCTCGATGCTGATCGGATAGCCTGCTTCGGTGAGAAGCTTGGATTCGACATCCGCAGCGATGATTTCCGAATCGACCAGAACGCCGTCGCAGTCGAAGATAATGAGGTCGAAGCCTTCCATTTACTCACGCCTTGTTTGGGATGATGCCCCTTTACACGATGCCTCGCAGAAGCTCAACCGACAGCGGGGCATGGCTGGATTGCGTGTCGCGGGCGGCTTCGATTTTACGGGTGTTCGCGGCTATTTGGTGGCTGGAAACAGTGCAAGAAACTGCCGTTCGCCTTCCGGGGAAAAGACCACGGAGCGGCTTTCCGCAGTGCGGCGGGCCCAGCCCTTCTCGAGGAAATTCGAAAGCAGGGCCTTGCCGAGGCTGCCGGCGAGGTGCGCCCGCCGTTCACTCCAATCCAAACAGGAGCGGCAGAGCGGCCGACGCGACGATTTCAGGGCGTGGACGTCGATTCCGATAGTTTTGAGCTCGGTTTCGCCGCTCTCCGTCAGGGCAAGACCGTCGCCCATGGCATCGATCGCTCCCTTGGCAATCAGGCTGTCGAGCATGCGAACGCCGTAGTCGCCGGCGAGGTGATCGTAGCAGATGCGGGCCTTGCGCAATGCCGGTTCCTTTGGCCCTGGCTTGTGGCGCAGATGGCCGCGCCCTGCCGCAAAGCCCATGATGCTCTCCAGGAACTTGCCGACGCTGTCATCCGCCAGCGTGAAATAGCGATGGCGGCCCTGTTTGCGCTGCACGAGCAGATTGCCCGCTTCCAGCTTGGCAAGGTGCGTGCTCGCCGTCTGCACGGTAACACCGCCCGCCGCTGCAAGCTCGGTCGCCGTCAACGCCTTGCCGCCCATCAATGCAGTCAGCATGTTGGCGCGGGCGGGGTCGCCGATCAGTGCGCCGATCTGAGCTATATCAGGTCCTTCCTTCATACTTCGATCATAACCGAAGCATCGTCGTCGGACAATGTGCGAAAACTATCTCCAGACAACAAGGAGACGACGATGATTACTTGCTTCATCCGCTACGAGATCGATCCGTTCAAGAAGGAAGCCTTTGCCGAGTATGCCCGCAACTGGGGCCAGGCGATCCCGCGCAACGGTGCAGACCTGATCGGCTATTTCGCACCGCATGAGGGTTCGGCCACGACGGCTTACGGCGTGTACAATATCGAAAGCCTCGTCGCCTACGAGGCCTATCGCGCCCGTCTTGCCGCCGATACGCTCGGCAAGGAAAACTACGAGTTCGCCAAACGCGAACGTTTCATTCTCAAGGAAGATCGTATCTTCCTCAAAAACACTTCCCTTCCTCATGCAAAGCTGGTGATGCCATGATCGCTGTTATCTTCGAAGTCCTGCCCTTCATGGGCGAACGCCACACCTATCTCGATCTCGCCGGCGAGCTTCGCGGTGAACTGGAAAAGATCGACGGCTTCATCTCGATCGAGCGCTTCGAAAGCCTCACCAATCGTGGCAAGCTGCTTTCGCTTTCCTTCTGGCGTGACGAGGAGGCTGTGAAGACGTGGAGAAACCTGGAGGCGCACCGCGCCGCCCAGCACGCCGGCCGCAACGGCGTCTTCGCGGACTATCGGCTGCGCATCGGCCACATCGTCCGCGACTACGGCATGAACGACCGTGCCGAAGCGCCGGCGGATAGCCGCAAGGTGCACGACGTGGCGGCCTAACGAGAGCAGCCGTAAGGGCAGGGGCCGCTGCCCAACTCCTTCGGCGTCAAAGCGCCTGCGACTTATTTTCCCGAAATCGCTCATGCCTTCAGGCTTTGGTAACCAAACTGAGTAACCATAACAGACAGTAAAAAGCGTAATGTGTATGAGCGAGTTTCCAGATGGCGTCAGTATTTCCGCTTGCCGATCTCAAGGCCTCCGCAAAGCCGGACTCCTGGATCGACACGATCATCAAGGGCGATTGCGTTGCTGCCCTTGAAGCCCTGCCGAACCACTCCGTAGACGTAATTTTCGCCGATCCGCCGTACAATCTGCAGCTTGGCGGCACGCTGCATCGTCCCGATCAATCGCTGGTCGATGCCGTCGATGACGAGTGGGATCAGTTCGCCTCGTTCGAAGCCTATGACGCCTTCACCCGCGCCTGGCTGCTCGCGTGCCGCCGTGTCCTGAAGCCGACGGGCACGATCTGGGTGATCGGCTCCTATCACAATATCTTCCGCGTCGGCGCCACGCTGCAGGATCTGAACTTCTGGATCCTGAACGACATCGTTTGGCGCAAGACCAACCCGATGCCGAACTTCAAGGGCCGTCGTTTCCAGAACGCGCACGAGACGATGATCTGGGCGAGCCCGAACGCCAAGGCCAAGGGTTACACCTTCAACTACGACGCCATGAAGGCTGCCAACGACGACGTGCAGATGCGTTCCGACTGGCTGTTTCCGATCTGCAGCGGCAACGAGCGCCTGAAGGGCGACGACGGCAAGAAGGTGCACCCGACGCAGAAGCCGGAAGCGCTGCTTGCCCGCGTCATCATGGCTTCCTCGAAGCCCGGTGACATCATCCTTGACCCGTTCTTCGGCTCCGGCACGACGGGCGCCGTCGCCAAGCGCCTCGGCCGCCACTTCGTCGGCATCGAGCGCGAGCAGGACTACATCGACGCGGCCTCCGCCCGCATCGAAGCGGTGGAGCCGCTGGGCAAGGCTGAACTCACCGTCATGACCGGCAAAAAGCAGGAAGTCCGCGTGGCGTTCAACGTGCTGGTCGAAAGCGGCCTGATCAAGCCCGGCCAGGTGCTGACTGATGCGCGCCGTCGCTACAGTGCGATCGTTCGTGCTGACGGCACGGTCGCCTCCGGTGGCGAGGCCGGCTCCATTCATCGCCTTGGGGCAAAGGTTCAGGGCCTTGATGCATGCAACGGATGGACATTCTGGCACTTCGACGACGGGCAGTCCCTGCGCCCGATCGACGAATTGCGGTCCGTGATCCGCAGTGATCTGGCAAAGGCGGAATGACGCGCGCCTCGACCTGATCGAGACTCCCTTCTTCCGGTGTTTTGTACCTCCAGTTACGGAAGAAGGCCTGGCGCCCGGGATCAACACCCCGGGCGCTCTTCATTTTGGCTCGCGCGGCAGCGCAATTCCGTGTCATGTATCGGCGGCTGATGATCCGAAAGAGGCAAGGACCCCGCCATGTATCTTGCGATCATACTGTTGCTGATGCTTGTCCTGCCGCTGGGTTCGGTTGCCGCCGAAGCCCATTGGAGCGCGGACGCCAACGTCGTCTTCCTCGTCGGGAAATGGTTCGTCTTTTGGGGCGTCGGCCTGCGACTGCTCGTGGCAAGCCTGAAGCAGATCATCAACCCGGCCTTCACTGCGGAGACGATCTTCGGTGTCACCGATCACAAGGCGCAGGCATTGGTGCAGGAGATCGGCTTCGGCAATCTCTCGATCGGCATGCTTGGCATATTCAGCCTCTTCGAGCCGCGGTGGATTGTCCCGGCAGCGATCACCGCCTGCCTTTTCTACGGGCTCGCCGGTCTGAAGCATCTTCTCGAGCGGCCGAGAAACAGGTCGAGGAAGATCGCGATGTTCTCCGACCTGTGGCTCTTCTTCGTGCTCGCTTTTTATCTTTCCGCAGCGTTCTTTCAAAACGCCTGATAGTCCGTTACCTCGACGTGAGTGACACGACCGTCGTCGTTGAAGGTGATCGTCTCTTCGCCTTCCCGGACGAGTGGCTTGCCCGTCTTGCTGTGCGTTGCGCGAACGGACCACACGGCGCGGCCGGCATTCGGGCTGACCTTCTCGACCAGCGTGTTGATTGCCGTCTGGTCCGGGTAGTCCTCGAAATACTTGCGGAAGGCGACCATGATCTCAGCCCGCCCCGACAGGCTTCCGACCCCGTTCGAGACATAGGTCGCGTCGTCCGCGAAATAGTCCTCGATCATATCGAAGTCGAGCGCGTTGATCGCGCCGTGAAAACGTTTGATTTCCTCAACCGGATCGAATGCCATCGTCAGAGCCTCACGCCGCGCGCTGCAAGATCGGCGCGCAGCTTGTCGGCGCCGGTGAAGAGAACCGCATCCCAGCCGGCCGCCTTGGCGCCATCGATGTTGGGGGCGGAGTCATCGATGAAGATTGTCGCCGCCGGATTGAGGCCGAAGCTCTTGGCGTGTGTTTCGTAGATCGCAATGTCGGGCTTGATGAGACCGACGTCCCCGGAAACGGTAACGCCGCGCGGCTTCGTCAGGAACGGAAAGCGGACCTGCGCTTCGCGGAAGGTGTCGGAAGCGAAGTTCGTCAGCATCGTCACGTCCTGGCCATTGGCAATCAGGCCTTCCATGATGGTGACGCTGTCGTCGTAGGAGTGGGGGACCATCTCGTGCCAGTATTTGCGGAAGGCCCGGATATGCTCCTCGCGATCCGGATGAACCTCGATCAGCAGGGCTTCAGCTTCCTCCCAGGTGCGGCCGCGATCCTGCTCGACGTTCCAGTCATGAGTGCAGACATTCTCGAAAAACCACTTGCGTTCGGCCTCATCTGGAATGAGGCGGCTGAACGGAATATTCGGATCGTAATGGATGAGAACTTTTCCGATGTCGAAAACAATATGGTCGATGGGCATCGATTAATCCTTGGCATGTTTGAACGCGAGCGGGATAGCCGCGGTGATTGCTTTTTTCATGACGGTCGGCAGTGCCTGCGAGTCTAGATTTGTAACCGGCTCCCACCAACCGTTATCCACTTGAATTCGCGAGGGGATCGCGACGCGGTAGATCGAGAGCCTGAGCTCGAAATGGGTGAAGACGTGGGTGACGGTCCCGCAAGGCTCCCAGGCAGCCGGGAAAGGCGCAGCATCGGCCGAGCTTTCCCCGTCCTGCCGCGCCGTCCAATTGGTCGTCGGCACTTCCGTCATGCCGCCGAGCAGGCCGCTCTCGATGCGCCGCCGCAACATGAGGTCGCCATCCGCCGTGACCGCGATAAAGGCTGCGCCCTGACGGATCGGCTTTTCCTTCGTGGCTGCCTTGACCGGAAAGCGCTCGGGATCGTGCAGGCGCAGCGCCTCGCAGGATCCCCTGAAGGGACAGAGCGAACAGGCGGGCCGCTTCGGCGTGCAGATCGTGGCGCCGAGATCCATCATTGCCTGCGCAAAGTCGCCGGGCCGATCCTGCGGCGTCAGCAGAGCCACCTTCTGTTTCATCAATGGTTTGGCAGCGGGTAGGGGCGTAGCGATCGCGTAAAGGCGCGAGATCACCCGCTCGACGTTGCCATCCATCACGGCTGCCTGCCGGTTGAAGGCTATCGCCGCCACCGCGGCCGCCGTATAGTCCCCGATGCCGGGAAGCGACTTCAGCCCCTCCTCGGTATCTGGAAAGATGCCGTTATGATCGGACGCGACGGCCTCCGCGCATTTCTTGAGGTTGCGGGCGCGGGCGTAGTATCCAAGCCCGGCCCAGGCCGCCATAACGTCTTCGCTGGCGGCATCGGCGAGGTCACGCACGCTCGGCCAGCGTGCCAGGAAATTGGCGAAGTAGGGTTTCACCGCCGGCACCGTCGTCTGCTGCAGCATCACCTCGGAAAGCCAGACGTGATAGGGATCGGCCTTGATGCCGCGCGCCGCCATCGGCGGCGAGACGCGCCATGGCAGATCGCGATGGTGGCGGTCGTACCAGTCGAGAAGGGGCTTGGCGGCAGGCGCGTCCAGTGTCGTCGATGTCATCATTTGCCGTCGTGAGGGGAAGTGCCCTATACTTGGCGAAGCAATGCCGCGCGATCAAGGCAGTGGTGCTTGAACGCAGGGCGATCTGAAGGTTTCGATGAGTTATCCACGCAAAGGTGAAAAGCAGATCTCCGAATTGGCCAACGGGCTGATCGATCCCGTGCTGGCGCGCCGTGCCGGAATCAACACTGCGCTGCTTGGCTCGTGGGATGAAATCGCCGGTGCGGAGTTCGCCGATTGCACGCGTCCGGAAAAGATCGCCTGGGCGCGCGGCAACGACGAGGGCAGCTTTCGGCCCGGTGTGCTCACGATTGCCTGCGAGGGCGCCCGCGCGCTGTTCCTGACCCATGCGCAAGGCGAGTTGATCCAGCGGGTCAACAGCTTCTTCGGATTTGCCGCCGTCCACCAGATCCGTGTCGTCCAGAAACCCGTCTATCCGGCGGTGAAGCGCTCCCGCACGCCTCCTCCCTTGAAGGGGGCGGCTGCGGCAAAGCTGGAGGATATGATGGAGGGGATCGAGGGCGATAAGCTGCGCGAAGCCGTGAAGCGGCTCGGCACGGCCGTGCTGGGCAAGCGCGGTCGCTAACGCCTTGCAAGTGTTGGCGCGGCAATTCTGTCCGCAATTTAATCGGGCTGTCCAACCAAGGTCACAATTCTTTGAAGAAAGTTCGCGAGCCGTGTCTTGTTCAGGACTTCGAGGCGCTATATCGGACTCACAGCCATTACTCTCATTTATGGGGACCTTCATGCCGATTTCTGAAATGCAACTGACGAAACGCCAGCTTCTGGGCGGCGTGGCTGCCGCGACCGCGACCCTGGCGGTTTTCAGTAGCGCGCATGCCGCTGTCGAAGTGCCTCAGCCCGATGGCGAGGTCGACATGGCCGCCGTGCTGAAGCCGGGCCCGCTGCCGGAAATGGTGCTTGGCAAGGAAGACGCCCCGGTAACGATCGTCGAATACATGTCGATGACCTGCCCGCACTGCGCTCACTTCCACACGACGACCTTCGACGCGATCAGGAAGAAGTATGTCGACACCGGCAAGGTCCGCTTCATCATCCGCGAATTCCCCTTTGATCCGCGCGCCGCTGCCGCCTTCATGCTGGCCCGCTGCAATCCGCAGAAGCCGGAAGAAATGAGCACGCCGGAACAGTATTTCGCGATGGTATCCATGCTCTTCAAGCAGCAGCAGACCTGGGCCGCTGCCGATGATGGCCGCGCTGCACTGCTGCAGATGGCCAAACTTGCTGGATTTACTGAGGATAGTTTCACGAAGTGCTTGACGAACCAGAAGCTGCTGGATGAAGTGAACGCAACGCGGGAACGAGGTTCCAAGGAGTTTGGCGTCAATGCCACGCCGACGTTCCTCATCAACGGCAAGCGCTTTTCTGGAGACATGACGGTTGACACCATGTCGGCCCTTATCGACAGCCTGCTCTAATCTGAACCGTATCCGATCGACGGGCGACGGCGGAAGCCGTACGCCCGTCTTTTGCTTTATCAGGCGCGGGGACGCGGCATGAAGTTCAACAAGCTTCGCGTCGTCGGCTTCAAGTCCTTCGTCGAACCCACCGAATTCATCATCGAGCGCGGACTGACCGGTATCGTCGGCCCGAACGGCTGCGGCAAGTCGAACCTCGTCGAAGCGCTCCGCTGGGTGATGGGCGAGAATTCCTACAAGAACATGCGCGCGTCCGGCATGGACGATGTCATCTTCTCCGGCTCCGGCAATCGTCCCGCCCGCAACACGGCTGAAGTAGCACTCTATCTCGACAATGCCGAGCGTACGGCGCCCGCTGCCTTCAACGACAGCGACGAGATCCAGGTCACGCGCCGCATCGAGCGGGAGCAGGGATCGATCTACCGCATCAACGGCAAGGAAAGCCGCGCCAAGGACGTGCAGCTTCTCTTTGCTGACGCCTCCACCGGCGCCCGTTCGCCGTCCATGGTCGGGCAAGGACGGATCGGCGAGTTGATCTCGGCAAAGCCGCAGGCCCGCCGCCAGTTGCTTGAAGAGGCAGCCGGCATATCTGGCCTGCATTCGCGCCGTCACGAAGCCGAGCTTCGCCTGCGTGCCGCCGAAAGCAATCTCGAACGTCTCGACGACGTGACTTCTCAACTGGAGAGCCAGATCGAGAGCCTGAAGCGTCAGGCCCGCCAGGCAAGCCGTTTCAAGTCGCTGTCCGCGGATATACGCGCCCGCGAGGCGCTGCTTCTGCACATCCGCTGGGTTCAGGCCAAGGAGGCCGAAGCCGAGGCCGATAGCGCGCTCAATCAGGCCACCGTCGTCGTCGCCGAAAAGGCGCAGATGCAGATGGAGGCCGCCAAGGTTCAGGGCATTACAAGCCTGAAGCTGCCGGAATTGCGGGACGCCGAAGCACGCGCCGCTGCCGCGTTGCAGCGCCTGCAGATCGCCAAGACCCAGCTCGAGGAGGATGCCAACCGCATCCTGCGCCGTCGTGACGAACTGACCCGCCGTCTTGCGCAGCTCGGCGAGGATATCCGCCGCGAGGAGCGGCTGGTTGCCGATAACGCCGAAATCCTGGCGCGGCTGGATGCCGAAGAGAGCGAGATCACTGAGATCCTTGCCGATTCCGGCCGTTTTGCCGAGGAGACACGCGAGGCCTTCGAGGAGGCTGCCGCAAAGCTCGCCGACAGTGAGCGCACTTTTACCGCGTTGACAGCCGAACGCGCCGAGGCTGCAGCCGGGCGCAACCAGCTCGAGCGCGCCATTCGCGACCTTGCCGATCGCAAGATGCGCCTTGAACGGCAGATGGATGAGGCCAACCGCGAGCTGTCGGCCATCGGGGAGAAGATTTCCAGCCTGCCCGATCCGGACGAGAAGCGGGACGTGGTCGAGGCGGGCGAGCAGGCTCTTGCCGAGGCGGAAGCCGCAATCCAGGGCGTCGAGCAGGCCTTGGCCGCTGCCCGCCAGACTGAGGCTCTTTCCCGATCGCCTGTCGATCAGGCGCGTGCGAAGCTGAACGCCATCGAAACGGAAGCCCGGACCATTTCGCGCATGCTGGCTGCCGGTGCCGCGGCAGGCGAATTTGCACCCGTTGCCGATGAACTTCGCGTCGATCGCGGCTTTGAGACGGCGCTCGGTGCGGCCCTTGGCGACGACATCGAATCCCCGCTCGATCCGAAGGCGCCGGTGCATTGGTCCGGCCATGGTGACGGTGCCGCCGACCCGGCATTGCCGGCTGGCGCGACGCCGCTGATCGACCATGTGCGCGCTCCTGCCGCACTGATGCGCCGCCTGAAGCAGATCGGCCTCGTCTCCGGTTCGGATGCGGCAACCCTGATGAGGGACCTCAAGCCAGGCCAACGCCTGGTGACCAAGGAGGGCGCCGTCTATCGATGGGACGGCCATGTCACCGGCGCGGATGCGCCGAGTGCGGCGGCACTCCGGCTGGCACAGAAGAACCGGCTCGCCGAACTGGAAAGCGAAGCCGCGCTTGCCCGCGACATACTTGATGAAGCGGAGGAACGCCTGGCGAGTGCGGCCGATGCCATCCGACTTCAGGAACAGCGCCTCGCCGAGGCGCGCGAGAAGAGCCGTATATCCGCGCGGCAACTCGCCGAGGCGCGCGAAGCGCTGGCAGCGGCCGAGCGGGCCTCTGGCGATCTCATCCGCCGCCGTGATGTCATTGCAGAATCTGTCAGCCAGCTTCAGATCCAGCTTGAAGATCTCTCGATCCAGGAAGAGAACGCTCGGATCGAGTTGGAAGACGCCCCTGATTTGACGGCGATCGACGTACGGCTTCGAGCGCAGCAGGCGGAAGTCGCGACCGATCGTGGCGCACTTGCAGAAGCGCGGGCACGCCATGAAAGCCTGAACCGCGAGAACGAAGCCCGTCAGCGCCGCATCATTGCCATCGGGCAGGAGCGCGAGACCTGGCGCCAGCGCGCTGCCAGCGCCGAGGACCACATCGCGACACTTCGCGACCGCGAGGAGGAGGCGCGGGAGGAAGCGTCTGAGCTCGAAATGGCGCCCGATGAGTTCGACGACAAGCGCCGCGCGCTCTTGATCGAACTCCAGAAGGCCGAGGAAGCACGTCGCCACGCGGCCGATGTGCTTGCTGAAGCCGAACTCGTCCAGCGTGACGCCGACCGCAAGGCGGCGACAGCGCTTTCCGAACTCGCCGAAAGCCGCGAGCGCCGCGGTCGCGCCGAAGAGCGGCTAGTCTCGGCGCGCGAAAAGCGACAGGAAACCGAGGCCCGAATTCGTGAGGCGCTAAACGTTGCGCCGCACGAGGCGCTTCGGCTTGCCGGACTTGAGTCGCTGCAGGCAGCACCCGATCTTCGCGAGGTCGAGCGCGAACTCGAACGCCTCAAGATGGAGCGCGAGCGCCTTGGCGCCGTGAACCTGCGCGCCGAGGAAGAACAGAAGGAACTGAGCGGGAAGCTCGAGGCGCTGATCAAGGAACGCGACGACGTGATCGATGCGATCCGCAAGTTGCGTGGCGCGATCCAGAGCCTCAATCGCGAGGGTCGCGAGCGCCTGCTCGCCGCGTTCGACGTGGTCAACGGCCAGTTCCAGCGCCTTTTCACCCATCTTTTCGGCGGAGGAACGGCCGAACTGCAACTGATCGAATCCGATGATCCGCTCGAGGCAGGCCTGGAAATTCTCGCCCGTCCGCCGGGCAAGAAGCCGCAGACGATGACGCTCCTTTCGGGCGGCGAGCAGGCGCTGACGGCAATGGCACTGATCTTTGCCGTCTTCCTGACCAATCCGGCCCCGATCTGCGTGCTGGACGAAGTGGACGCCCCGCTCGATGACCACAATGTCGAGCGCTATTGCAACCTGATGGACGAAATGGCCGCCTCCACCGAGACGCGTTTCGTCATCATCACACATAATCCGATCACCATGGCGCGCATGAACAGGCTGTTCGGCGTGACGATGGCGGAGCAGGGGGTATCGCAGCTCGTGTCGGTCGATCTTCAGACCGCCGAACAACTGCGCGAGATTGCCTGAGCCAAAGGCTGGGAAAAGCCCAAAAAAAGTCTGCCAGAATGGGCTGACTCCACCATTCAGGTAATGTTTTCCTACCGATCTTGTATTAGAGATTGCTTCATGGTGTCGCCGAATTACCGCGAAAAGGTATCGGCTGCATGGTTTCCTGCGCGACGCGCTCGGAGCAATATGGTTTTGGCTCTGACAGTCCGTATGGACGGAACCCCCCGTCCGGTTTTCCTGGCTGGACGGACATAAGGCTTTGCGGGACTTTGTTGCAGTCCCGCAAAGCTTTTTCTCCCCTCAATCGCTTCAGTCTGTCGCAGTTATTGTGCGCCGCAACATTTCGGCCGCATTTGTCGATTTTCATTTCAACACCAAGGGATTAAGTTGATCCGGATTTGGTGTTGGGGGGAATATGACCAAGTGGGTCTATACATTTGGCAATGGTCAGGCAGAGGGTAGTGCCCTTGAGGGCGAGCGTTTGGGCGGCAAAGGCGCAAACCTCGCGGAAATGTGCAACCTGGGTCTGCCTGTCCCTCCTGGTCTGACGATCATCGCCGGCGCCTGCTCTGCCTACTACAAGAACGGACGGCAGATTGCAGAAGAGCTGAAGGCACAGGTCCGCGCGGGCATTCAAGGGATCGAAGAAATTACCGGCCGGCGGTTCGGCGCGGGCGATCGGCCGCTGCTCTTGTCCGTGCGCTCGGGAGCGCGCGTTTCGATGCCGGGGATGATGGACACCGTCCTCAATCTCGGCCTCAACGATGAAACCGTACAAGCGCTCGGCCACGATGCCGGCGACGCACGGTTCGCCTGGGACAGCTACCGCCGTTTCATCCAGATGTATGCCGACGTCGTCATGCGTCTCGATCACGAGGTGTTCGAGGAGATCCTCGAGGACGAGAAGGCGCGGCTCGGCTATGAGTTTGATACCGAACTGACCGCCAACGAATGGCAGCACGTTGTCTCGCTCTACAAGAGCCTGATTGAGGAGGAGCTGGGCGAGGAGTTTCCTCAAGATCCCGAGGTGCAGCTATGGGGCGCTGTAGGCGCCGTCTTCGCCAGCTGGATGAGCGTCCGCGCAGTCACCTATCGCCAGCTTCACAATATTCCCGAAGGCTGGGGCACGGCGGTCAACATCCAGGCGATGGTCTTCGGAAACCACGGTAATTCGTCCGCGACCGGTGTTGCCTTCACGCGCAATCCGTCGACGGGCAATAAATCGCTCTATGGCGAATTCCTCGTCAATGCGCAGGGCGAGGATGTGGTTGCCGGCATCCGCACGCCGCAGAGCATTACCGAGGAGGGACGCATCAGCTCCGGTTCCGAACGACCGTCGATGGAAAAGCTGATGCCGGATGCCTTCAAGGAGCTGTCAGGCATCTGTTCCGAGCTTGAAACGCATTATCGCGAGATGCAGGACATCGAGTTCACCATCGAGCGCGGAAAGCTCTGGATGCTGCAGACCCGCGCGGGCAAGCGCTCGACGCGCGCTGCGATGAAGATCGCCGTCGACATGGTAGACGAGAAACTCATCACCGAAGAAGAAGCGGTGCTTCGCATCGAACCTTCGTCACTGGACCAGCTCCTGCACCCGACGATTGACCCGCGTGTTACCCGCGAGATCATCGGCACCGGCCTGCCGGCCTCGCCCGGCGCGGCGACCGGCGAGATCGTCTTCACCGCCGAGGAGGCCGTGACAGCGTCCGAGGAGGGGCGCAAGGTTATCCTGCTGCGTGTCGAGACCAGTCCAGAAGACATCCACGGCATGCACGCGGCCGAGGGCATTCTGACGACACGTGGCGGCATGACCAGCCATGCCGCCGTTGTCGCACGCGGCATGGGCATCCCCTGCGTGGTCGGCGCTGGTGGCATGCGCATCGACGCCCGCAACGAGCGGCTGATCGGCGTCGGCGTCACGCTGAAGAAGGGCGACGTCATCACCATCGACGGTTCGGCCGGGCAGGTGTTGAAGGGTGACGTGCAGATGATCCAGCCGGAGCTCTCCGGCGATTTCGGGCGCATCATGCAATGGGCCGATCGGGCGCGGCGCATGACCGTGCGCACCAATGCCGATACGCCGGCTGATGCGCGCGCGGCTCGCTCCTTCGGTGCCGAGGGCATCGGCCTTTGCCGCACCGAGCACATGTTCTTCGAGGGCGACCGCATTCATCTGATGCGCGAGATGATCCTGGCGGAGGATGAAACCGGCCGCCGCGCCGCTCTCGATAGCCTGCTGCCGGTCCAGCGCCACGATTTCACCAGCCTGTTCAACGTCATGCACGGCCTGCCGGTGACGATCCGTCTGCTCGATCCGCCGTTGCACGAATTCCTGCCGAAGACGGACGAGGAGATCGCCGACGTTTCCGCCGCAATGGGCATGGACGCTGCAGCACTGCGCCAGCGCGTCGATGCGCTGCATGAGTTCAATCCGATGCTCGGCCATCGCGGCTGCCGACTGGCGATTTCCTACCCTGAAATTGTCGAGATGCAGGCGCGCGCCATTTTCGAGGCGGCGGTCGCGGCAGCCCATGAAACGGGTGCTGCCGTCGTGCCCGAGATCATGGTGCCCCTGGTTGGGTTGCGCTCCGAGCTGGACTACGTCAAGGAGCGCATCGACGCCATCGCCGGGGACGTCATGGCGGAGGCCGGCATGCGGATCGACTACCTGGTCGGCACAATGATCGAACTGCCGCGCGCAGCCCTCAGGGCCCATATCATCGCCGAAGCGGCGGAGTTCTTCTCCTTCGGCACCAACGACCTGACGCAGACAACCTTCGGCATCTCGCGCGACGATGCATCCGCCTTTATTCCGACCTATCAGCGCAAGGGGATCATCGAGCACGATCCCTTCATTTCGCTGGATTTCGACGGTGTCGGGGAGTTGATCCGCATTGCCGCCGAACGCGGTCGGCGCACGCGCAATGACATGAAGCTCGGGATTTGCGGCGAACATGGCGGCGATCCGGTATCCATCCATTTCTGCGAGGAAATCGGATTGGACTACGTGTCCTGTTCACCCTTCCGCGTGCCGATTGCCCGGCTTGCCGCCGCGCAGGCGGTCATTACCAATGGCGCCCGTATCCGCGACCGTAGTAAGGACGGTCGAGATCATAGGACATCTGCAACATGAGCATATCGCTGTCGTAACGCGCCTGGGCACGGCGATAGAGATCGATGCGCTGCATGCAGGTCGCGAAGCCCTCCGTGCCGCGCCGGAAGCCATAGCGTAAGCATTGAGCCTCGTCGGCGGCGCGCCGCTCTTCCGGCGTCATTGTTTGGCAGGCCGAGAGGCCGATTGATAGCGCGGCAAGCGCGAGAGCTAAAACGAGCGTACGCATCGACATGTCTCTGCAATCAAAACTCTGCGCCATCAGATGACGCCAATCGGCGGTTACAGTCAACCAAAAGAATAACTTAGGCCGAAGCGGTGCGCTTGCATCGCTGCTTTCAACGCCTGTGGCCTTCCGTCTGTGGAGGATCGTCTGTAAGAAGACGGCTCGGACGACATTGGAAGATAAACATGGCACTACGCGATCGATTCTCGAAGAAACTGACCTGCCCGCAATGCGGCAACGCCGGCTTTGCGGAAGCGTCCGAGACGGATGATCCGAAGCGCAAGCATCCGGGCTTTAGCGTCGATCATCTACCGCGCGGCTTCTTCATCCAGCGCGCGTCCAACCATCAGGAAACTTCCATGATCAAGTGTGAGTGCGGGCGCAAATTCCCGTTCCGCAGCCTGGCTGAAGCAGCGGCGCAACGCGATTAGAGCCGAAAGGCTCTAGGTCAGAACCGTTCAAGAACCTTGATGAAGGCGTCGGCGAAGCGGATGAGGTGGGCCGTCGCAGGATCCGGCGCTTCCATGCGGATTTCCGTGCCGCTGTGATCCAGCACGGCAAGAACGACACGCATCTGTTCGCTCATGGACGGGATGCGCAGCACTGCAATGCGCTTGCAATCGTCCATCAATCCCTCGGCGGGAAGATCAAACAGGAATTCTCCGCCAGCCTTGGCGGATGCTACGCGGACGGTTTCGCAGAAGTCGGATTTGCCATCGTATCCGTCGAGCGACAATTCCAGTTCCAGAAGCTCTATCGGCAGAAGCGGATCTGCATGATCGGCTGCGCCCAGCGTCGGCGACTGGGTTCCCGATGCGGGCTCCGGTGCAATCATTGCCCTTCTCCTGTTGGTCGGTTGCGACCCAAACCATACAACTGCAAATCAAGGAATATCAGAAAATGCTTACGCATGCCATTGTCGTCTTCCCCGTGGATTGCGCCCATCGGAATGACACAACAGTTTCAATTTAGGCGAATCTTGCACTAAACAAGTGGAGGGCGATTTTGCGCGTTCATGCGGGACGCGCCGCTTGCGAGTAACCGGTAAGTTTGATGGCAATCCGTTTCGACCGCCCTGTTTCAAATGCTGCCCGCTTCTCGCGGCGCTTCGCAGCGTTTGCCCTGGTTCTCTGCCTTGCGGCTCTGGTTGGTCATCGCTTCGCCGGCCTTTCTACGCCATACCTTGTGCTGGTTCTGCTCGTCTCCGCGGGCTTCGCGCTGCTTGGGACCTTGCTTGCCGTTGCCGGGCTGCGCAGCCTCTGGCTGACGGGTGCCGAAGGCGGGCTCGATGCCTTGAAAGCCTTGATTTATGTGGCCCTTCCGCTCGCCATCGGCGGGATTGCCGCCGAACGCTATTTCGCGCTGCCGGCGATCTACGACGTGTCAACCGATATCGTCTCGGCGCCGGACTGGCTGAAGACGCCGAACGCAGATCAGATCTGGCTGAAGCGAGAGCCGGCGGTCACGCCTGAGGACCGCGAAAAGCAGCTCGAAGCCTACCCGGAACTCACAGGCCGTCGCTACGACGGCGCTATCGACCGCGTGCTCGAAGCCGTCAAGAAGGTCGCCAAGGAGAATGGCATCCGCATTACCCGCGCCGACGGTGACAGCGAGCCAAGCCCCGATCTCGAGAAGCGACCGGCGAAGCCGCAGCCAGATGACGCCGCGGTTGCTGAGGCGCCAGAAGCCGTGCCGGTCCCGACGCCACGGCCCTACGACGACGTTGCGCAGCTGATTCGCCGGGCCAATGGCGTAACGCTGCAGGGCGAAACCCGCACCTTGGTTCTCGGCCTGCGTTTCGACATCGTCATCCGCTTGCGGGAGGAAGCGGAAACCACCTTCGTCGACGTCAGGGTCGCCTCGCGCTACGGCCCGCATGATCTCGGCCTCAGCGCCGATATCGCGGAGAACTACCTCAAGGCGCTCGATTCCGAATTGCTCGGCATCGCTGGCAGCTAGCCTCGTTCGCCTCAATATCTGCCATCGAAGACGATGACAGGCTTGTCGTCGGCAAATACAGGCGCCGACGTAAGCTATTTCCGTGTTGCAGGTCGGTAGGAGCCGAAAAGGGCAGGCGGTCCATCCGTTTCGATCTCACCCCGCTCCACCAGATCCTCGATATGGGCAAGAACCGAAAGCGCGGCAGCGCCATGCAGGCGCGGATCCGTCTCGCGATAGATCACCTTCACCATGTCGGGGATGTTCGTATCGCCAGCGCGGATGCGGCCGAGCACGGCGCGTTCGCGCATCCGCCGATGCGTCTTCAGGGCTCGCATGAAAGAGATCGGCTTGCGGACGGGGCCGCCATGTCCGGGAAGCAGCAGGCGGTCGTGCCTCTCGATCAGCTTGTCGAGGGAGGCCATGTAGTCGGCCATCGAGCCATCGGGCGGCGCGACGATGGAGGTAGCCCACCCCATGACATGATCGGCGGAAAACAGGATCCCGGTTCCCTCGAGCGCGAAGGCCGCGTGATTGGCGGTATGCCCGGGCGTCAACACGCCCGTCAGCCCCCAGCCGTCGCCCTCGATCGTCTCGCCGTCGCCGATTGTGACGTCGGGCCGGAATTCCAGGTCCGAGCTTTCGGCGAAGGGATTGATCTCGCCCTGATGCAGTGGCCGGGCAGCGCGGTGTGGTCCCTCGGCGACGATCCGCGCCCCGGTCGCCGCCTGCAGGCGCCGAGACAGCGGGGAGTGGTCGCGATGGGTATGACTGATGAAGATATGGGTGACCTCGCGTCCATCGAGCGCTGCCATCAATGCCTGCAAGTGTGCCTCGTCCTCCGGCCCAGGATCGATGACCGCCACGGAGCGATCCCCGACGATGTAGCTGTTCGTGCCGTGAAACGTGAAGGCGCTCGGATTGTTGACCGTAATGCGCTGCACGTCTGAGGCAACAGGCACGGCCTGGCCATAGGCGGGCTCGAAGGCCAAATTGAACTCGGGACTTGCCATTTACTTGTATTCGATCTCGATGAAGGACATCGGCTGATCGCCGGCATTGACGACATTGTGCTCGATTCCGGCGTCGCGGCGGTAGGCAGCGCCCTTGGCAATATCGACCCTGCGGCTGCCGTCCTTTTCCTCCAGCAGGAACTGGCAATCGGTCATCGGCACGACGACATAGCCCATCCCATGTGTATGGATGCCCGTATCGGCTCCCGGCTCGAAGTCCCAGCGCGTGATCCGAACCACGGCATCGTCGAGCAGTAGCGTTGCGAGGGCAGGCGGGCGGGCGCGGTACTGGCTCATCGTTACTCCATCGTCCTGGACGGCTGACGCGAGACCTAGCATGGTGACGCAAAATGCGCACAGAAATATGCAATGGCCAGAAACTTAATGATTGTGACGTCAAGCGAGCTTTGCTAAGCAGGCGTCGATTTGGCAAGCGGGTCTCCGCTTTCAAGCTCTGGTGGGGCGTCGCCAAGCGGTAAGGCACCGGTTTTTGGTACCGGCATTCCCAGGTTCGAATCCTGGCGCCCCAGCCATATTCTATTTTCGCAATAAATTCAGTTATTTAGGTGACGTTGTGTGTCGCCGGTGGTACACGTCAGTGGTACACGCTGGGTGAACAACTGAGACTTGCGCTTTATCCTTTACACCCGTCATGTCGGCATCCTATCGTCAGCGTCACTGATTTGGGGGCGCATACGTGGCGAAAGAAGTGAATGGTGACCTCAGCTTCACGGCTGAGCTTTTTAAGGCAGCTGACAAACTCCGGGGCAATCTGGAGCCCTCCGAATACAAGCATGTCGCGCTCGGTCTCATCTTCCTGAAATACATCTCGGATGCTTTTGACGGACTACATGCCAAGCTCGAAGCGGACGAGTACGCGGATGCGGAAGACCCGGAGGAGTATCTCGCGGAGAATGTCTTCTGGGTGCCGAAGGAGGCGCGCTGGAGCTATCTGCAGGCGAGTGCCAAGCGGCCTGAGATCGGGAAGCTGATCGACGAGGCGATGGAGGCGATCGAAAAGGCGCCCTCGAATGAGGGGCTAAAGGGCGTGCTGCCGAAGAACTATGCACGCCCGACGCTCAACAAGACGATGCTCGGCGAATTGATCGACCTTTTCTCCAACATCGGCATGCATGACAGCAATGACAAGGCGAAGGACCTTCTGGGCCGTGTCTACGAGTACTTCCTCTCCGGCTTTGCGAGTTCGGAAGGCAAGCGTGGTGGCGAGTTCTTCACGCCTCGCTCAGTGGTGTGCACGCTGGTCGAGATGCTGGAGCCCTACAAGGGCCGCGTTTACGATCCCTGCTGCGGCTCGGGCGGTATGTTCGTGCAGTCGGAGAAGTTTATCGAGGAGCACGGCGGCAGGCGGAACGATATCGCCGTCTATGGCCAGGAGATCAACCACACGACGTGGCGGCTCGCCAAGATGAATCTCGCTGTGCAGGGCATCGACGCGGACATCCGCTGGAACAACGAAGGCAGTTTTCATCGCGACGAGTTCCAGGACCTGAAGGCCGACTTCATACTCGCCAACCCGCCCTTCAACATCTCCGACTGGGGCGGAGACCGGCTGGCGGAGGACGCTCGCTGGAAGTTTGGCACGCCGCCCAAGAGCAATGCCAACTTCGGCTGGCTGCAGCACATCATCCACCATCTCGCTCCAAGGGGCTCGGCTGGCGTGGTGTTGGCCAATGGCTCCATGTCCTCGCAGCAGTCGGGCGAAGGCGACATTCGCAAGGCGATGATCGAGGCCGATCAAGTGGATTGCATGGTGGCATTGCCGGGCCAGCTCTTCTATTCCACGCCAATCCCAGCCTGCCTGTGGATACTCGCTCGCGACAAGAGCGCCAATGGCCACCGTGACCGGCGCGGCGAAATCCTGTTCATTGACGCCCGCAAACTTGGTCACGTCGAGGACAGGATAAGGCGGGTCTTTTCAGACGAGGAGATAGGGAAAGTTGCAAGCACCTATCACAGTTGGCGAGCTAAGCCGGAAACGCGGCAGGTCAATGGATGGTCTGAATACCAAGATGTGCCCGGCTTCTGCAGTGCAGTTAAGATTGAGCAGGTCCGGCAGCATGGATGCGTTCTAACGCCAGGACGCTACATCGGCACGGCAGCCGATACAGACGAAGACCTTGGATTTGTTGAAAAGTTCGACGAGCTACGAGTGCGCCTGAGAGAGCAAATGGCTGTCTCTCAGCGTCTCGACAGTGCTTTATTTGCTATGCTTGACATGATGGCAGATGAGAATTCCGATGCGTGAAGTGGTTCTTGGTGAGGTCGCGCAAGAAGAAAAGCGACGACATGGATCGGTTGCCTACGAAGGAGCGGTATTCGGTGTCGACAAGGCGTCGGGCCTGACCGCTGAGCCAAGATACCAGTCAAAGGACCTCTCTCGCTACAAATTGGTTGGCACCGGGATGTTCGCATATAACCCGATGCGACTGAATATCGGCTCGATCGGATTTCTCTTCCAAGGGCGGCCAGAAGGCATCGTCAGTCCTGATTATGTAGTGTTTTCTTGTACCCAAGGTTTGCTCGTACCAGACTACTTTTACTACCACACGAAATCTGACGTATGGCGCAATTGGATCGAAAGCGCGGGCGAGGGATCGGTCCGAGAACGTATTTATTTCAGTAAATTGGCGACCTACAGGTTTATGCTTCCGAGTTTAAGCTATCAGGAACAGGCCGTTTGCATACTATCAGCCCTCGATGACAAGATCGAACTGAACCGGCAGATGAACGAGACGCTGGAGGCGATGGCCCAGGCGATCTTCCGTGACTGGTTCGTCGACTTCGGCCCGACCCGCCGCAGACAACAGGGTGTAACGGATTTCATCGAGATCATGGGGGGCCTCGTCACCGATGCCGAACGGGCGCAACGACTGGCTGATCTCTTCCCGGCAAAGTTCGGGGAGAACGGGCTGCCAGAGGGTTGGAGAGAGGGCGACCTGAGCCAGTTCGCCGGTCTTAACATCGAGAGCTGGGGTGCGCGGACCGCGCCGTCCGAGATCAAGTATGTTGACCTGTCCAACACAAAGTGGGGCGCGATCGAAAGTACGACCCTCTTCACCTGGACTGAAGCGCCAAGTCGGGCGCGACGGGTGTTAAGAGAGGGCGATACTATCGTCGGCACAGTGCGGCCAGGCAATGGCTCGTACGCTTACATAGGTAGCGATGGGTTGACGGGCAGCACAGGCTTCGCCGTGCTTCGCCCAACGAGACGAGAACATTCTGAGATTGTCTACTGTGCTGCTACCTCACGCGACAACATTGAGCGACTTGAGAAGCTGGCTGACGGTGGAGCTTACCCCGCGGTTCGGCCGGATGTGATCTTGGCAACGCCGATGCCCGCCATTCCGCCTAAGATGGCAGATGGGTTCTCCAGCATCACTGCCCCGATGATCGCAAAGATCGAACATAACAAGCGGGAGAGCCACACCCTCGTCGCGACCCGAGACCTCCTGCTCCCGAAGCTTATGTCCGGCGAAATCCGGCTTCAAGAAGCGGATGAAGTGTTGGACGCGGCGCAATGACAGCACAGGCAGAGCTGATCAAGAAGCAGGCAACAGCGAGGCTCGACAAGGAGGCTGCTGTCCACCGGTCCAATCATCAGAACATTCACGCCCGCCGATATGTCATGCCCAATTCCGCGCTCGGCGGGGTCGAGGTGGTGATCATCGTAAAGGGTAGCAATCTGCAGCTATGGTGCGAGGCGAGGGCTATTTCTGGCTTGGGGGCGCGGGCGCTCGGCGGGGAGGGGCGGCCGGGAGGCGAGACCTACAGCGAACCCGGCAAATATGGTCGCCACTCTGCACTCAAAACAATGGATCGACTGCATCGCGGGGACGCGTGGCGTTTCGTGCCGAAGACGGTTGGAGATCTGGATGCCATCCTGGATGCAGTGAAGGGCGCAAGATGATGGACACCTCCAGCGCTCGCTACGATCTGGAGTGTGCAGCTCAGTCCACCCTGTTTCGGCTTGCCGCAGAGTACAATCAGCGTGCTGCGAGGCGGATCATCTACGCCCTCCAGCGTAGGCAGGCTTCTGGCGTCTTTGGTGGCGACTACGAGCACAAGAGCCTTTGGGATGAGCTTTGCCACGATGCGCAAAGCGGCCCGCACTTTGATGACGATGAGCCGTGGGACAGCATTCTGGATGCCCTTCTTCAGAAAGAAGTTGAGCGACTGACCGCGGCAGAGTTTGAGGCCCTTTGGCTCGCCGCAATTCCTGATGTGGACCACTTGACTACCGCCTCCCGCGATGCCGGTGTGATCAAAGAAGAGTTTCGATCCGCGCTGCGGCAGCAAGCCGGGGAGCGCAACCTTGAACGTTTTGAGGTCTGGTGATGGACGATGTCCTCTACACGCAGTCAGCTTCCGAACACAGCAAGAGTGGCTTCAACGAAGGCCTTGTCGAAGAGGCTGTAATTGGCACCTTCCGAGACCTTGGTTACGCATACGAGAACGCTGCGACCATTTCTCCTGATGGCACCGCACCCGCCCGTGAGGCCTATGGCGATGTGCTGCTGATCGAACGCCTGCGGTCGGTAGTTGCGCGGCTGAACTCGACAATCCCGGCTGATGCTCGCGAGCAGGCGATCAGGCAATTGCTGGTGACCGAAACGCCTTCCCTGGTGGAGGAAAACCGGCGTATTCACAGGCTAATCGCGGAAGGTGTCGATGTCGAGTTCGGCATCGGCGATGGCGAAGTGAAGGGGGACAAGGTCTGGCTGATCGACCTCGACAACCCTGCCAACAACGACTGGCTCGTGACCAACCAGTTCACAGTCGTCGAAGGCAAGTTTACCCGTCGCCCGGACGTGATGGTCTTCGTCAACGGCCTGCCACTCGGTATCATCGAACTAAAGAACGCGGGCAGCGAGACGGCGACGATCGACCACGCCTTCCAGCAGCTCCAGACCTACAAGGCGCAGGTGCCCTCGCTCTTTCGCGCCAATGCGGTGCTGGTCGCCTCTGATGGCATGCTGGCGCGCATTGGCTCGCTAACGGCGGACGAGGAGCGTTTTATGCCTTGGCGCTCTGTCACCGGGGCTGAGGGCGACTTCACGCCGCATGGTCCTTACGAGATGGATACGCTGCTGCGGGGCGTGTTCGACAAAGAGCGGTTCCTGGCGCTTATCCGCGACTTCATCGTGTTCGGTGACCAGGGGGCGGGACCGTTCAAGATCATCGGCGGCTATCATCAGTTCCACGGTGCCCGCAAGGCGATTGCCAGTGCCATCGAGGCGGCGAAGCCGGACGGCAACCGCAAGATCGGCGTGATCTGGCATACCCAGGGCTCCGGCAAAAGCTTCCTGATGGCCTTTCTCGGCGGATTGATCATCCGTTCTCGGGAACTGGAAAACCCAACGCTAATAGTCCTGACCGACCGTAACGACCTCGACGATCAGCTCTTCGGTACATTCAATCTCTGCCGCGACCTCATCCGCCAGACGCCCGAACAGGCCAACAGCCGGGACGATCTGCGGCGGCTTTTGAACCGAGCGTCCGGCGGAGTGATTTTCACGACGGTACAGAAATTCACGCCCGAGGCAGGCGAGGAGCGCTTCCCGATGCTGACGGATCGCCGCAACGTGATCGTCATGGCGGACGAGGCGCACCGCAGCCAATACGGGTTCGACGCTAAGCTGGATAAGGAAACCGGCAGGCGGCGCTATGGGTATGCTCACTACATCCGCGAGGCGCTGCCGAACGCCTCCTTCATCGGCTTTACCGGAACGCCAATTGAGGCAGAGGATGTCAACACGCCCGCAATCTTCGGCGAATACATCGATATCTACGACATCAGCCGGGCGGTCGAAGACAAGGCGACGGTCCCGATTTATTACGAGAGCCGGCTGGCCCGCATTGAGCTGAACGAGGACGAGAAGCCGAAGATCGATGCAGAGATCGAGGCCATGCTCGAAGACGAGACCCTGAGCGAGCAGGAGAAGCAGAAGGCCAAGTGGACGACCGTCGAGCGGCTGGTCGGTTCGAAGAAGCGCCTCTCGCAGATCGCGGCCGATCTCGTCGCTCACCTGGAGCATCGCATCGAGGGCATGGATGGCAAGGCGATGGCGGTCTCCATGAGCCGCCGCATATGCGTCGACCTCTACAATGAAATCATTGCACTTCGCCCTGAGTGGCATTCGGACGATGACGACAAGGGCGCGATCAAGATCGTGATGACCGGCTCCGCCTCCGACCCTCTCGAATGGCAGCCGCACATCGGCAGCAAGAAGCGGCGCGACGATCTCGCGAAGCGTGCCCGCAAGCTCGATGATCCGTTGAAGTTGGTGATCGTGCGCGACATGTGGCTGACTGGCTTCGACGCGCCTTGCATGCATACCATGTACGTCGACAAGCCCATGCATGGCCACGGCCTGATGCAGGCGATCGCCCGCGTCAACCGCGTCTTCAAGGACAAGCCGGGTGGGTTGATCGTCGACTACATCGGCATCGCCCAGAATCTGAAGAAGGCATTGGCGCAATACTCCCAGTCTGACCGAGACAAGACAGGCATCGACGAGGATGAAGCGGTTGCGGTTCTCCTGGAGAAGTACGAGATCGTGCGCGCCATGTTCAACGCCCACGACTATAGTCTCGGCATCGTGGGCGCCCCGCAGCAACGCTTGAGGGCCCTGGCTGATGGTATCGATTGGATACTGAAGTGGCAGGAGAAGGAGGCCGCGAAAGTCGAGGGCATTGAGGCCAAGAAGAAGGCGCACCGCCGTTACCAGGATGCGGTGCTGGAATTGAGCAAGGCATATGCATTAGCCTCGGCAAGCGACGCGGCAGCGGATATTCGCGACGAGGTCGGCTTCTTCCAGGCCGTGCGTGCCGCGCTCGTGAAGACGACTGCCACCGGCAAGATGTCGGACAAGGCCAAGTCGCTGGCCGTCGAGCAGTTGCTCAATCAGGTGGTGGCCAATGCCGAGATCGTCGACATTCTCAAAGCCGCCGGGCTGCAATCGCCGGACATCTCCGTCCTGTCTGATGAGTTCCTCGCTGACATTCAGCGCATGGAGAGGAAAAACCTCGCGTTGGAGGCCCTAAAGAAACTGCTGAATGGTGAGATCAAGAGCCGCTCGCAATCCAACGTGGTCCAGTCCAAGGCATTCTCTAAGCGGCTGGAAGAGGCGATGGCTCGCTACCATGCAAATGCGATCTCTACCGTCGAGATGATCCAGGAATTGATCGCGCTGGCCAAGGAGATGCAGGCGGCTGCGGCGAGGGGTGAAGAACTGGGCCTCTCTCAAGAAGAAATCGCCTTCTATGATGCACTTGCCGCCAATGATAGTGCTGTTCAGGCCATGGGCAGCGAACAATTGCGGGTGATTGCGCACGAGTTGGTCGAGCAGATGCGCAAGTCGGTCACTGTCGATTGGCAGCACAAGGCGAGCGCCCGCGCCCGAATGCGGGTACTTGTGAAAAAAATCCTGAAGAGATTTGGCTACCCGCCGGATTTGGAACAGGAGGCGGTTCAAACAGTATTAGCGCAGGCCGAGGTGCTTCTAAGAGAGATCGCTGTCCACTAAGCGCGCGGCCTACGCAGCCAAACCAGCGGTTTCCGCCTGGCGAGCCGATGCCCGAGCGTGTGAAATCCTGAAGTTGGTTGTGCAACAAATGACCGAGGCCGGAGGGGGCATCCAACCGTGACACTGTTCAATTCACCTGAGTTCACGCTTTTAGCTCGTGATACAGCTGATACCTTTCAATCAGTGCATAGGACTTGGGTGGCAGTCCGCCATGGCATCAGTTGGGAGGTGCGGTTTTGTCGCGTCCTGTTTGGGGCGTTTCCTCCAATCAACCTGGCCCCTGAGAAGACTGTGACGACGAGTTCCATTCGGGCCTATAGTGGCATTCAATCACTCGATGACCCACGCGCCGCTGTCGAAGAAACTCTCGCCGACCCGTTTGTCGCTGTCGAGGCAGCGGTGGGACATGTATTTCGAGGCGGCACAGAGACGAATGCGACATTTCATCGCCTCTACCCACCTGAATATCCAGACGCTCGACGATTTCCTACCTTGCGGCTGGAAGCCCCGAGTCTAAGTGGCTTTGGAACGACCGAACAGATGCAGCTTGATCTGGAACTGCTGTCTCACATCGAGCCGTATGAAAATATGCTCGACCTCTTCGAGGACTTCAGTATCCCAGTTCAATTTGCCTCTGAGGGTGGAAAGTGCATCACCGAGGTAGTGCTTGCGCCTGTCAGCGAGATCGAGCCACTGTCAAAAATCGAAAGTGGGCTGTTGAAGGTGGGCATCGTCGCCGCCCCAAGGGCTCAAATTAGCAAGATCACATTGGGCGTGAAAGCTTTTACCCGAGATGGCGTCCGCCGCTTTACCGTTGCTGGCGACCAGTTCACGTGGAAGCAGGAACCCCACCGATTAGTGGGAGCCCTTGATCTGCCGCTGGCGAATACGCCACTGGCCTTGACTTCCTTGAGATACGGGTCGGAGCATATTCAAAAGTGGTGGGTGAGGGATCAGACCCAAACGTTCAATCGCCTCCTCGACGTGCACATCGCGATCGATCCCGCCCGTAGCCTCGTCGTCGATGATTTGTCGGGACAGCGCACGGACTTTGAGGAACGGGTTGGCTTACTATTTTCCCTTTTGGGGCTGCGCGTGCTGAAATACGGACAGATACCCAAACTCACCGATGCTCCAGATATCCTCGCGCTCTCAGACCGAGATCACCTCTATGTTGTCGAATGCACTACAGGAGACATTAACGCCAAAGGAAAACTCCAGAAGCTGGCCGATAGGACTAAGGCCATAGCTCACAGCCTTTCGGCCTCGGTGTCTCGCCCCTCTTCGATTTTGCCTGTGGTTGCGACCAGCCTGTCCCGACAAGAGACGGCTGCTCATCGTCTGCAAGCTGAAGTCCTGGGTGTGGCGTTGCTGTGCAAGGAAGACCTTATGAACCTTGTTGGCCAGGTAGAGGCGCCCCCCTCAGCTGATCGACTGTTCGACTTCACCAGGAGCCTCGTACCCAATTCGCAGCCGTAAATGAAATGGCGTGGCATCCTGAGCGAATACTGTTCCTCTGTCTGAGCTGGACCAGATACGAAATAGTCCCATTGAGGGAGAGGATGGATGAAGCCAAAACACATAATCAGGGTAGAAGAGACGCGCGCCCGAGAATTAGGTAGGTGCCTGACCTGCTATACGTTTCGCGAGCCGAGCCAATGTAGACCGTGAGCAGCCGGTGGCAGCGACGATGGTGTTCCAGCTCATGCCGCTCTCCAGCATCTTGACGATGCCAGCGTTACGCTCCCCGTCCTCGGGGCGTCCCCTATAAGCTCCTCGCGCCTTGGCGGTTACAATGCCTTGAGCCTGCCGCCGTCTGCGGTCCTCGTAGTCTTTGCGGGCAATCGCTGCCAGCATGTCCAGCATCATTCCGTTAATGGCATCGAGCATGCGGCTTTGGATATCATCCTTGCCGGCCGTGGCCATCATCCAAGAGGTTGGTAGGTCGAGTGCAACCACCTTCACCCTACGGCTCTGTATCTCGGCCTTAAGGCGCTCCCAATCCTCAGCGTTCAAACGGCTAAGCCGGTCAACCTGCTCCACGAGAAGGATATCGCCCGGGTGGCAGTCATTCAGAAGGCGGAACAGCTCGGGACGCTTTAGGGATGCCCCGCTTTCGTTCTCCACGTAGCTGGCAGCGATCTTCAGCCCGCGCTCCTCAGCGAACCTGAAAAGGTCGTCCTTAGCGCGGTTGGCGTCTTGGTCTTTGGTGCTGGCACGAAGGTAAGCGCGGACATGCATTGAAACCATCTCAGTTCGTTTTGGATGGTTCGCTTATCGTCGGTTCGCTTTGGGTTGTCAAGACTAATTTATCGAACCAATGGGCGACGGTTCGAAAGAGGTGTACTCCAATGACACCGGCTTGCTGGAATACTGCGCTGGCCTCTCGACACCCCGCCTGGGGCTCAGTGCCAGCGGGAGAGGTACGGGCAGCACAAGCCTGCGCAAGCTGGCACCTCCCTCATGCCGATGTTCAAAGCCGGTGCAGGGCACGGGGGGACTGGCCGGAAGCCTTATATCTGATCTGCCCCCAGAAATTTTTTTCCCAGATATTTCGGGCTGGCCCCTCGGGCGAAGACAATGTGACAGGAGCGCAGGTAACCACAACATGCGAAAACGAACGACATGCGGCTCAAATTTGAGCTGCAAGCCAGCGCACTCTCAGGTGTGGATGAGGTTTCTAATCACCTCCATCTATCATAAAGACCACCTGAGATAATCTGATTACATCAGCCCCACCTCAGTCAGCCTTTATTCAGTCTCCATCCCTGGTCTCCCCGACGAGGGGCTGGAGGTGGTCGATGGTGAAGATGATCCTGGGTCGTCACCACCATCACTTTGCCTTGGCTCGCTTATGCTTTTAATTATGCATATTTGCCATTTCTTTGTCTTAGCAATCCCTAATGTGCCTAAGCAGCCGATTTGAGCCGCCTGACATGGTAGCTCACGGATTGCTGCGAGTAGCCAGTCAGCTCGACGATCGCCGCCTGAGTGCGACCTTCTTCAAGGAAGTGCTTGACGATGTCGCGGGCCTTGTCTCCACGAGGGACGTGGCCGAGTTTCGTGGAAAGCAGCTTCTGTCCGTCGGGCGTAATCAGGATCATACTAATACGCCGCTCCTCAACTTCGATAGAGCGGCTCACAGTGATCGGGATGCAGTAGCCTCCCTCGATAGCCAGGCGCGTGGCTACAGGCCGACGAAGGTATCGTGGCTTCCGTAGATCAGGGGCACAGATCATCGGGACACTCTCCACCGACAGGACACGGTCCACCCATCGCAGCATTTCCATCTGGTCGATGAGCTTGGGTGATGTCGTGTTGAGGTGGTCAGCGAGCTTGGTAATGGTGAGGCATTTCGTGGCGATCTCCCCCGTGATCGGGTTGACGATTTCACCGTGCTTCCAGCCGATGCAGTTCCTGATGTGGCTCCAGCCTTCCCGCTCCGCACGGATGAAGTAGCCTTCGTCGACCCTGCTCGGTGGATTGATCGAGCGGCCTCCACGCGCACGTGAAGCTTCCTTATGGCCTTCCAGCCAGTCACGATAATTGGTCATTCTTGTCTCTTGCAATGGATGAGGTTGGTCTGGAAGAGGGCGTGGGAGAGGCCAGAAGCCGAGAGCTACGAATTGGCGCTTCTGTCTCTTCCAGATGAACGAGGATCAACGACGCTCAGTAGGCAGTGTGCATAGAGGGCGCTGTAGTTGGTGATGATCTCAGCACTTCCTCTTGGAAGTGACAGAACCCCGGCAATCGCTGAGATCACCAACCCGGTAGAACCAACTCCCCGATATCGGCTCGCCCATCCTTCCGCTGAGCGGTCGCGGGGGTGTGGTTCACACAAGCGCGTATTTATCTTCAAGGTGGGGGTAATTAAGGGTTGCGTCGTTGAGACTAATTCAACCGCACACTATTCTTCCTCCTCTTAAGGGAGGGGTAATCTGGGATTGCACTCATCGAGAATTGCTCAACCAGAACTGCCAGCTCCTAAACCCCGTGATAAGAACGGTGCTATTCGCCTCGTAGGCGTCGCTGACGCGCTTCGGGGGCGTCCGGCTATACTCACTGTACGCGGCTGTGGCAGCCCCTATCGAAGCTGATACCAAGACGGGACGGTCTTGCAGATTGCTACGCTGCGTTATCGCTTCGAGCAATCAGCCAGTCTTGAGGTGCTGCTTCTGTCGAGCCGAGACGCGCGCCACTGGGTGACACCCAAAGGCAATGTTGAGGTGCGTACGTGGGCTAAAATAACCTGCTCAAATCAGCTCATATACCTGAGATCGACTCTTCCAAAATCTCAACTCGCGCCTCGCGTAGTCGCAGATAACCAGCTCACCCTGCAGTTCCGCAACACCTCTGACCCAGACGGCAACTACAGAACCATCTTCGTACTGAAGGTGCAGAATGGTGTGCGTTTCTTGCAGGTGAACCTCCGCTCTGGTTACCACCGCTATAGCTTTTCCGGATGTAGAGGTTCCGTTGAGATAAGTATCCGCAGCGATGCTCGGCCCCACGCCGCTTTCGCGGGGGAAGCATTTTTCGTGTCTCGGCCAAGGCGGGCCTGGAGGGGGGTCAATCCACACACTTCCGCCGTTGTGGCGAATGAACAGCACTCGATCTCCGCAGCGAGGACAATTCGTGAGACGGCAGTAACTGTCGCTTGAGTAGTTCTTGTACCCCGGGCGGGCAGACGAGGGAGAGGTGGAGCAGCTTCCATTCAAGTGGATTGGGATCGCCCTGCCACCCATCCGCCGTATGATGATCTCTCCGCCGCAGTGGTCACAGTTAGGCATCTGATGCTCATCATCCGTCGATAAGAAGGACGACATTGGTGCCAGACGGCGTTGCCGAGATCAAGGCCAAACGTCGCGACTTCAGGCCCTCCTGACGGCTTCCTACCGCCGAGATCGAATGTGCTTATGCCGCAGCCCCGAGTTCCCTCTCAATCCCTGGATATTTGATCGCCTCGACAACCTGTTGCAGGGCTTGGATATCCAATCCCTCCGGATTGTAGGTGCCGAACGTTATGCCCTCGCGATCATGGCCGACAACCTGCGCGGCCTCGGTTTGAGGAAGTCTGGCGCGCTCAAGAACTTTGATTGCACTGCGTCGAAACGAATGGAAGTCAACACGGTCTTTGCCTGTTCGCTCGTCAGGCCGTGTGATTTTTAACGCTCGCCTGTGTTCGGTAAAGCGTTTCGAGATGTACCATGATCGCTTGCCGTCAGGGCCGCCCGGTTTCAACGCGGGAAAAAGCCATTCGCTCTGGTGATGGCGGATGAAGTCGAGCAAGCCAGCAGCAATAAGACGGCTATGAATGGGCACCTTCCGATCACCCGCTTCCGACTTGGCATTGGTGATGTCGAAGTACCAGATGCCGTCCTCTTGCTTGATATCAGCCACCTTGCGGTCACACATCTCGTTCAACCGCATGCCGCTGTAAGCAGAGATGTGGCAAAGCCACGCGAGCGTGTTGGGGTGGCTTTGTTGCTCGGGGCGGACCTCCGGCTGTGTGGCGAGGAGTACCTTCAATTCATCGATGGAGTACGGCAGTTTCTGCGTCTTCCGTTTTTCCCCGATTTTACGATATTGATCCTCCCACGGGTTTTCGCGCGTCAATAGTCCCCGTCGCTTAGCCCACTGCCAAACCATGGACAGGGCCGTGGCATATCGATTGATCGTCCTGTTACTGAGGCCGATCTTGTGATTGCCAAAATCTCTGATGATTTCGCTGAATGTCCGCTGCTTAGTGTGCGGGCTTCGCCCCCAGTGAGGGTCAAACGTGGCAATCTTGTCGAGAAATTCCGCCGCTTGCTTGCGATCAACGTCATCCAGGCTCGGCATACCGGCCCACTGGTCGAACAAACGATACACCGCTTCGTACTGGCCCCGTGTTTGCTCTGTGAGCTTCGCGGATGCGTCTCGTTGGATTTCCTCGATATAGCGGCGGGCTGCGTCGGCGAACGCTTCTCCAGTTTTTCGCTTCTTAGCGGTCACCGGCTGGAGGGTTTCCATGTCGATGCCGTTACGTCCGAAGGCGACTGGTAGGGCAAAGGTTCTCCCGTCCATCGCTGCTCTGCGTCCCGCTGCCGCTGCAATACGGGCCGAAACAAGGGCATGGTCGAGATCAGATAGGTTCCCTCCCTCCAACTTCTCGGCCTCAAGCTCAGCGAAGATGTCGACGTTCTCCCCGCTCTCATTGTACTCCGCAAGCATCTTAAGGGTGTCTTGGTATTCCCCCTGTGCCTTCTCCTCGATCTCGGCAGGCGTCCATGTACGCGTGCCACGGAGCACTTCAAACTGGGTGTTCCAGCTTACGACCAGGGGCCATCGATCTCTCTGCGCCTGAGTAAGATCACGGGTGCGCAGCGATTTAACGATGTCCGACCTGCCCATTTTGTCGATGAGATCAGCGGGAACCTTCATCGCGAAGTACCAGCCCTGCCGTCGCTGTTTCAGGTATCGAGTATCTGCCATTTGCACTCCGGTAGTACACATCAGTAGTACACGTTAGTAGCTCACGGCATCGAAATAGGTCAACAATAATAATAATTTCTGACAGTTATCCAGAAATTGGTGGGGCTCCTGGCGCCCCAGCCATTGAATTCCGGTCCGTTCTGGACACATAGGTTACGTTTTATTCCTGAGACATAGGTAACACTTTTGGACCGAAAGGGTTCGGCAAAGGTTCAAGCCTGCATGTCTCGTCATCGAAGTATCCCAGATCGTAGTCCATAAAGCTTGTCAGCCAGATATGGTCTTCGACCTGTTTGATGCCGACGGCCTGACCGGCGAAGACCAGACTGAGATTGATCTTCTTCCGCTTGTAGCAGATGCGTCCGCATGTTGTGACGGTGACTGTCTGGTCGTGGAACGGGTAGTCGAGATCGGGTAGGCCGCGGTAGGCGCGCGGTGACGCGTCGTAGCGCTCTGCCGGGTAGGCCATGTTGAGCGCCTGGTGGGGCCGCTCGCTGTTGAACTCCTCGACGAAGTCGTCGAAGCGGGCTTGCTGCTGCAGGAAATTGTC